>NZ_LJJX01000040.1:0-69012 GCF_001421075.1 Frankia sp. CpI1-P
CCGGTAGGCCACGTCCCACGGCGCCAGGTCATGCGGCATCCGCCGCCACGAACACCCCGCTCCCAGCACGTACAGAATCGAGTCGATCACCAGGCGTCGGTCGTACTTCAACGGGGCACCACCGCGGCACGGGTCCCGCACGGGCAACAGCGGTCCGATCACCGCCCACTGCCCGTCCGTCAACGACGTGTCGTAGGCGGCCTTACACGAACNGACACACACCGGTCCGATCGTGNCCGGAANCTCCCCGCGGGCACCCCACGACACGCCATCCCACCANCACCATCACATTCCGAACATCCCCAGTTACCCAACACCCTCTTAGGCCAGAGGTCATAGCTCGACGGTCTCCGACCGGCCGGGGAGAGTATCGGGAATCCCCCGCAGCCCCACAGCCGGGCGAAGCCGATGAGAAGGAGGCCGAGGGCCGTGTCCGGCCCTCGGCCTCCGGGTCTCATGGTTCCGGCGATCCGCCCAGGTCAGGGCTTTGGGTCAGGGGACAAGAATGATCTTCCCGCGGACGTGGCCGGTGAGGCTGAGCTCGAACGCCTTCGCGGCCTCGGCGAGGGGGAAGCGGTCCTGGATCTCGAAACGAACCACGCCCTGTTCGGCCAGCTTCACGACCGCGGCCAGCCTGTCCTCGGACGCGGCGNCCGCCGCAATCCCGGCGGCGGCGGCATGCTCGTCGGCTACGGCCGTGACCGCACGGGACAGGTCGGGAAGAAGCGCCACCGTCGCCGCGACCGACGCCGCACCGCCGACATTGTCGATCGAGGCGCTGATCGTTCCGAGGGCCTTCACGGCATCCACCAGACCATCTCCGTACGTGACGGGCTCCGCGCCGATCGAGCGGAGGTAGTCGTGGTTGGCCGGGGAGGCCGTACCGATCACGCGGGCGCCGAGCGCCTTGGCGATCTGGACCGTCGCCGTCCCCACTCCCCCAGCCGCGGCGTGGACGAGCACGGTGTCGCCCTCCCGGACACCGACCTGGTGCACCGCGGAGTACGCGGTCCCGGCCGCAACGGGCAGTGACGCCGCCTGCTCGAAGTCGACGGCGGCCGGCTTCGCGATCAGCGAGCTCGCGGGCACGTTGGCCTGCGCGCGGTAACCACCGGTGAAACCTGACCAGATGACCTCGTCGCCGACGGCGAACCCGTCCACGCCCGAGCCAACCGCGTCGACCACGCCAGCCGTCTCGTTACCCGGCACGGCGGGCAACTGCAGCGGCACAAAGTCCTTCAGGTAGCCGGCGACGACCTTCCAGTCGACCGGGTTGACCGAGATCGCCCGGTTCACGATCCGGACCNCCCCCGCGCCCGGCTCCCCCACCGTCTCCTCGGCCTGCACCAGCACCGTCGGGCTGCCGTACTCCTCGAAATAGATCTTCACGCTCATCCTGGACTCCCTGGTCATCGGTTCGATGTCGACACCGCGGGCCGGTGTCGACGCGTGCCGGGTGAGGCTCTGGGTGCCGGATCGCCGCCCTGCCGTTGCGGGTGACCCCGGGTCGGCTGTGCTCGACGAGGGGCCTCGCCGCCCATCGGATCGGACGACGCGGATNCGGCGGCGCTGTCAGGTACGGAAGACGGACGCGCTCAGCGCGAACACAACGCGGCGCTGACCCGCTGCAGATCGACGTGCAGCGCCCGGTAGGCCTGGAACGAGGCCAGGACCTCGGTGACGGGGCACCGCGCCGATCGCGCGGACCGCACCATCGCACCCGCTCCCGTCGTCGTCCGCGCGGAGGCCTCACCGCGCTCACAGCCTCAATCCTGTACTGAGACGCCCACCGCGGGCCCGCTATTCCCGACCTTTTCGATCGACCAGCGGACAACGCTGCGGTGACGACCTGCACGGATGCGTAGGCCGTTGGCGACGTGAGCTTGGGACGCCATGTATCAGCCAGCCCCGGGTCGGGTCGGACCCATGCGGCGCCCCGCGAACGCATCGCCCATCGCCGGCCCTCTAACGATCTCCGGGAGTTACTGATCTTTAATGTGCCGGGTCGGACGGACGCGGCGCCGGAGCCGGAGCCGGCGGACAGGGTAGGCGCCTGGTGATGTCAGCCTCCCTACCGTGTCCGGGAGACAACCAACAGGGCAGACCTAGCCACCACAACCTTGATCCAACGAACTACCGCCAAGCACCAGGTCGCATCGATCCCGGCCGGGCGCACCCAGCCGGGTGACGGCGCCCCTGACCCGGGCGTCGCAGTCTCCTGCGCGGAGGGTTCGTCTCCTGGCTCCGGGTTGCGCCTCAGTCATCCCGCTGGTAATAGACAGAGATCGAGTGCCAGGCGCCGTCGGCCGTGACTTCGGTGTGCATCACCAGTTCCTGGACCTCGATGTCGCCCAAGGCGTCGATCGAGTCAGCGACCCGTCGAAGGAGAGCGCCGACGTCGTCCTGGCCGGGCCCCACGGGGTTTGCCTGGGAAAAGTGGAACACGGTCCAGCGATCCCGAGCCCCGTCTCGCCACGCTGCCGCATTCTCTGCCATCCGTCAGCCTCGATTCACCGCACCATCCGGCACGCATGGCGCGAATCCACCCCTCGGCACCGCCNACGACTTCGTCGCCACGGTCAGCGAAAAGCTCCGGGCGGTACACCTCGCGAGACGCGGCACTAGAGGATCCAGCGGAGCTGCTGGGTCCGTTCCGGATCCAGGTGGTCGGCCGGGGGAAGCCAGCGCAGCGGCTGGGTCCGCTCGGACTCCGACCCTGCGGCCGTCGCGGTCGGACTACCGACAGCGCGCGCCGCGGCGGGTCGGCGATCGCCGTGGCGGCCTTCGCTGCGGGCTCCGGCCGGGAACTTCCCGTTGAAGATCTTGCGGAGAAAGGGCGACCGCAGGATGACGAAGTGGTGGAGGGCGAACGTCACGCCGAAGGTGANGGTCGTGACCAGGAGCATCTGCGGCCAGCGCAGGCTCGGGTCGAACGAGAGAAGCGTGGCGATGACGTAGATCCAGAAGTAGTGGAAAAGGTAGACCGTGTAGGACGCGTCGGAAAGGTAGCGAACGGCCGGCCGGGGGCCGGGAACGAGCCGGCTCGCCACGGCGAACAGGTTGACGGTGATCGCGACGGTGAACAGGGTCCGGCTGAGTACCACACCGGTGGACGAGGCCAGCCCGCCCACCCAGCCCCGGGTGGCCGCCAGCAGCAGGACGCCGGCCACGGCAAGCAGTATCGGCGCAGGCCNCTNGAAGGCCGGCAGGAGTCGCCGCCGATCCAGGTAGAGAAGCACGCCCAGGAGGAAGAACGGCAGGAAGTCCAGCGTCTCCTCGACCGGGAGATCGAGGGGATCGGAACCGATGGCGGGAACGACGGCGGCTCGGTACCCCNCGCGAATGAGGATGGTGCCCACCATGACCGATATGATGATCGTGGCCATGACGCGTGGTCGACCGGTGGTTGCCCGCCGGTAGACGGGGCTGGACACGACGCGGGATAGCACGGTCACGGCCGCCGGGGTGCACAACGCGTAGACGAGCAGCGCCACCAGAAACCATAGCTGCAGAAGCCAGCGCAGCTCCCCCGCCGGCTCGGGGACGGTGTGTCCCTGCAGGAATTCCAGGAACGAGACGTCCGGGTTGTGAAAGTTGTAGCTCAGCCACAGTGCGGTGGGGTTGAGCAGGACCAGGGTGGAGACGAAGGGAATTCCCACACTGGCAAGCCTGCGGCGCACGGTGCGCGCGGGTCCGTACTTCCCGACGAGCATCGCGGAGAGAAATCCGGAGATCAGAAAGAAGTCCGCCATCCGGAAGAGGCCGGAGGCATAGGCGATCCCGTTGAAGATCGGATCGTCACCAAGCGTCGAGGCGTGTACGAAGACTCCGCCCAGCATGAAGATGCCACGTAACGCGTCCAGGTAATGGTAATGTTCGTCTGGCGCGGACGGTGCCGCCTTTCCCCCCACGATCCCTCCACCAAGACCACCGGAGCGCTCCGGCATACCCCTACGGCCGACGCTCTCCAACGAAGACGCCGACGGACACACTTGTTTCCATATCGTATGGAAAGCGAAGACTGTCCCTGGCGTCGGGGGTGGGAGCGTCGAGAGGGTACGGCCGGGCAGCCGCTCGACTCCGACTCGGAGCNCGACCTTTTTCCGATGTTGATCTTCTGTTGTGCCGAAGAAGATCTGGAGATGGGTCAGGTTGTGGCAGATCGACCGGGTGGATGCTGGCGCGCGGGCTGGGAGTACTACCACCGACTCCTGCGTGGGCCCGGGCGTCGATCCTGCCGCAACGCNTTCACTAGCATTGTCAGGTCGCCCTCCCCTCGCCATTGCTCGCCGGGCGGGCCGAGCCCCCAAGCGGCCAGCACGGCGCGCTCGGCGCCATGCCACGGCGTCAACAGGCGCCGTCGCAATCCCGACAAGATCTATTCGTGGCCGCCCGAAGCACTACATTTCTTGGATGCCCCNCTCGGACCTACCCGCCAACCACGACGTTCTTACCTATCTGCGCGACCAGGCCGTGCGTCCACGCCGTGAATCCGGACGGTATGTCCTGGATGGCTGGGAGCTTCACACGCACCCCGACCTCGTCGAACGATTTGATCTGATCTCTCCGTCGCGCGCGGCCATCACACCGGTCTTTGGAGTTCCGGTNGTGGTCGCGAACGGCATTGCCGCGGCCTTCGCGACGGGCACAGGCTGGCTGCTCCTCCGTCTGCCGCAGCCGCCCACCGACGTCGAGATGGTCGAGCCGATTGCAGCACTGGACGGAAAGGGTTGGCACAGCGTCGACGCCTGGCAGGATGTGAGCAAGCGCTCACTTGGCCGATTGCAATCGCTGACTCACGCCGCCATGGAGTATGCAGCCGAGCTGGCGGGAGATTCGCCCGTGCAGCCTTCTGCTCCGCGAGAATAGCAGTCGGGGCCGGGAACCAGCGCGGCTCGGTGGCTCGGTGGCTTCGTGGCTCGGTGGCTTCGTGGCTTCCGAATCAGCCGACATCTCGGCGAGCAGCGTGGTCACGGCATTCGGGTCGGGTGGTCGGAACAACCCGCGTAGGACGTCGAGGGCGGTTCGGCTGCCAGGAGATCGCCGAGTGCGGGGCGNAGACGCCGTGATGGTCTCCGCCTGGCCATCACCCGCTCGGCCCCGGTTCGCAGCGTCCTGGGAAGGGTCAGGTATCCGCGTTTCAAGCGGACGAGCCCGCGTCCGGGCGCGGCGTGGCGCTCCGGGCGCCGAGCACAGGGACGGCACGCCCGGGGAGATCGACATTTCACGGCTGATAGCCGAGGATTTCGGTGAGGCGGGCGTCCGAGCTGCTGGGTGACGAGCACCGGCACCGGCGCGGCATCGGGGTTAGCCGAAAGCGCAGTCCGTCGGTGGCCTCGACGGCGACGCGCGCCTCGCCCACGCGGCCGCGGCGGAGATCGCGCAGATCACAGGGGTTGTCGGGTTTCGGTGGCCCAGCCGGATTGCGCAGGCGCGCGAGGCCCACGCATCACCCGAAAGTGCCATTCGCTTGCCTCCAGCGTCCCCAGGCGATTCCCTCGAAGAGGCCAGGGAACCACCGCAAGATAGGTAGTACCCGGACAATTAGGGAGGCGCTGCGCCTTGTCATCGCGATGGACCGCGAGGAGGAGCGCACGATGGTTCCGCCCGGGGGCGTCCGCCCTGGCGGAAACCGGCGCGACCACCACGATCGGGCCCGCCACGGCGGCGCGCCGCTGGCAGCCGGTCGGACACATCGAGGTCGGCCGGGACTGGCGACGCTGCGGGGCGCAGGAGGGCGGCTGCGGCGTGCTGCTCCCCCTGAACCAGCAGACCTGCCCCCGGTGCGGCCGGACGAACCGCGAGGACCTGCTGCCTCTGAACATCCGCCGGCTACTGCCCACCCACGACGCCTACGACCACGCCGTAGCCGTGCTGCGGGGCACCTGGGCCGAAGCCGACCTGCCGGACGGGCCGAACCCGCTGGAACTAGCGGGCACGCCGCTGCCCAGGACCGGCAACGAGGTTTCGGCCCTCGCACCGGATGCGCTCTCCGGCGCCGTCGACCGGCCAGACCCCCTCGGATCNCACTCCTGACGCCGGCCGATCACCCTGACGTCCCTCGCCGAGGAGATCGGCCACCTCCGATCATTTGCGTCGGCGGGTGGCGGGCTTCGGTTCCGGGGACTCCGGGAGCTCCTCCGCCACGGACTGTTCAAACACGGACTATTCAAACACTGTCAGCATCTACTGCCGTTGATCGACGATGTGGAGATGACCGCCCACCAGGACCTGGCGCTCCCCGACCCGCAGGGTCATTCCCGGTGGCATGCACGTCTTCGAGCGGCTGATCGAGACGCCCGATCTCGTGGTCGTGCTACACGGGGTGCAGGCCCAGCCGGCCGGGTTCATGGCCGGGTTGATGGCCGGGTTCTTCGCGGTCGGTCCGAACATTGTCCGGTTCCTGAGCGTCGAGGAGGAGGCCGCGGCGCGGGCGGGGCGTGAACCCGTCCCGCCCGAGGCTCCGATCTGGTCCGCCTGCGGGCCGGGGGCCGTCCCGGTGTGCTGCGAGCTCCGGCCGCCGGATCCAGCGTGCGCGCTCAGCCTGTCGCACTTCGGCGGCGGCTACACCACGGACCGACGACGATCACATGCGTGGGTCTGGGTGCGGCCGATGCCGCGTTCCGGCGATGTCGCCTGCACCGGACGCACCGCCGGACGGACAGGGCAGACCGTTATCGACGGCGCGGCGCTGCGCGCGGCGGCTCGGACCGCCCGCCGAATCCGGGCGGCCGGCCCACCGGAAGGAGAGGGCCGGCCGTGAGCGGACCGGCGAAAGCGGCCGAGCCGCCAGCATCCATCCCGGTCGGCGTCGACTGCTATCTGGTGGTGCTGGAGACACCGCGGTTCGCCGTCGTGGCCGACGGTGTGCTCGCCGAACCCGACGGCGTCGAGATCCACTTGACCGCCCTCGGTGCGGACCTTCCGGCCATGCCTGGGCCGCCATCGGCGATCATCATGCGATCCGGGTCCTGGCTCGGGCGCGCCTACGCGGTGCTGCGGGTGGAACCGCTGCCCGGCCGCGGGGATCTTCAGATCGCCGCCACCATCGCCGGACCAGCCGCCGAGACGGTGATCAGCGGCGACGACCTGCGCCGAGCCGCATCGTCGAGCACCGCCCGGCGATGGGAAAGGGGCTCCGGCGGACGCTGCGGTTGATTCCTCCCGCCGGCAGGGGTCAGCAGACGGCCGACGACGGGGGGTAGGGCTGGCAGGGCGGAGGCGGCGGGCAGCCGGCTGCGGTGGTGAGGAAGCCGAAGGCGGCGGCCACCGCGACGGCTGCCAGTACCCTGCGTTTACCCGCGTCACGTGAATGCCTGCGATTTCCGCTGGATGGGCGCATGTCTCAACCTTTCCGCGTTCCGCAATCCCGACCACAGGCTTTCTACCGGACCGGTCGCAATAACCGGACGCGACGCGCCGAGAACCGCCGACCCAATGTTCGATCTTCTCCGGATCGCCGACCCACCGGAGACGCACCACCGGATTTCTCGCCGACGCCGAAATGTCAATTAAATCAGGGCACGACCTAACGCCGGGCTGGGGCCGCACCAGGTGCTCCGAGCGGGTCTGCCAGCCAGTCGCACCAGGCGTTGACGCCCTCCCCGGTGCGAGCGCTGACGGCAAGCACGTCCACCCCCGGATTGACGGCGTCGAGGTTGCGCCGGAACGCCTCGGTGTCGAAGTNGAGATGGGGCAGCAGATCCGTCTTGTTGACGAGCACGAGATCTGCGGAGCGGAACATCACCGGATATTTGAGCGGTTTCTCCTCGCCCTCGGTCACGGCGAACACCATGGCGCGCCGGTCCTCACCGACGGCGAACTCGGCGGGGCACACCAGATTGCCGACGTTCTCGATGATGATGAGGTCGAGTTCGGCGAGCGGTAGCCGGGGCAGCGCGGAGGCGATCATCGGCGCATCCAGGTGGCATTCCCCGCCGAAGCCGTTGCCGGTGTTGACCAGGGCGATCGACGCGCCGAACCCGTCGAGGCGATCGGCGTCCAGACTGGTCTCGATGTCCCCCTCGATGACGCCGATCCGCCGGTGCGGCGCGAGGCGGCGCAGCGTCTCGGCGAGCAGGGTCGTCTTCCCGGCGCCGGGCGCGGACATCAGGTTCACCACGGTGACGCCGGCCGCGTCGAATGCCGCCCGGTTGGCCCGCGCGACCCGCTCGTTCTCCCCGAGAATCCGCTCCAGCACCTCGACCCGTTCCGCGCCGGTGCGGTAGCCGGAATGGTCCCCCACCGAACCGGGCGGCCGCGCGTGACCGTCCTTGTGCGGATGGTCATGCGGCTGACCGTTCTGGTGCGGCTGGCTGTTTGCGTGTGGCTGGCTGTTTGCGTGTGGCTGGCTGTTTGCGTGTGGCTGGCTGTTTGCGTGTGGATGGAATCGACCCATGGTTCGTCACGCCTCCACGGCGTCGGTCGCCACCTCGAAGGAGGTGACGAGAAACTCCTCGCCGCTGACCAGGACGACGTCGGTGGTGCCACAGGCGGCGCAGCGCAGGATCGGCACGGCGAGCTCGCTGTGCACGCCGCACCGCCGGCAGCGCACGCCGGCCGGGACGGACTCGACAACCAGCACCGACCCGGCCAGTACCTCGGCCCCGGCCGCGTCGGCGTGCGCCAGCTCCCAGCAGTAGACGAGGGTGTCCGGCACCACCTGCCGCAGTGCCCCCACCCGCAGATGCACCCGGGTNACCGGCCGGCCGGCCGCGTGCCGGGCGACGATGTCCGCGACGGAACGGCAGATCGACAGCTCGTGCACCGCCCTGCCCCCTCTGACGTCCAGCCGGGCTCCCTGACGTCCCGCCGGGCTTCCTGACGTCCCGCCGGACTCCTTGAACATCCGCCGGGCTCACTGTGGTCCTGCCAGGCACGCAGCGGCAAACGCCACCACGCATTGGTGGCAGCCTCCGCACACGACGCATCGGCGTCCCCTTCCCGGGCACGTAGCGTCGCTGTGCCGGCAGTCCTCGTGCGGCCTGAGCCATGCGACGCGAGGCGCGCGGCGACCGGTCGCGATCCGCCGCCCCACCGGTTGCCGGCCATCCGACGAAGGGACCACCGATGTCATCCGTGCTCTGGTTTCAGGGCGGGGCGTGCAGCGGCAACACGATGTCGTTCCTGAACGCCGAGGAACCCACCGTCATCGACCTGATCACCGACTTCGGCCTGGACCTGCTCTGGCATCCGTCGCTGGGCCTGGCCACCGGCGGGCAGGCGCGGGAGCTGTTCTGGAACTGCGCCCGGGGTGAGCAGCCGGTCGACATCTTCGTCTTCGAGGGCTCGGTGATACGCGGCCCGGACGGCAGCGGCCGCTTCGACGTGTTCGCCGACCGGCCGATGCAGGACTGGGTGCGCGACCTCGCCGGCCAGGCCCAGGTGGTCGTGGCGATCGGGGACTGCGCCTGCTGGGGCGGGGTTCCGGCGACGGCGCCGAACCCGACCGACTCCACCGGGCTGCAGTTCCACAAGCGCGCTGCGGGCGGGTTCCTCGGCCCGGACTTCCGCTCGCGAGCCGGGCTGCCCGTCATCAACGTGCCGGGCTGCCCCGCCCATCCGGACTGGATCACGCAGATCCTGGTGGCGCTGGCCACCGGCCGCGCCGCCGACATCGCGCTCGACGAGCTGCACCGGCCGCAGACGTTCTTCACCACGTTCACCCACACGGGCTGCACTCGTAACCAGTACTTCGAGTACAAGCAGTCGACGCTGACCTTCGGCGACGGGACGCGGCAGGGCTGCCTGTTCTACGAGTTCGGCTGCCGCGGGCCGATGACGCACTCCCCGTGCAACCGGATCCTGTGGAACCGGCAGTCGTCGAAGACCCGGGCCGGCATGCCCTGCATCGGCTGCACCGAGCCGGAGTTCCCGTTCTTCGACCTCGCCCCCGGCACGGTCTTCGGGACCCAGAAGGTCGCCGGCGTCATCCCGCGGGAGGTCCCCGAGGGCAGCGGCCACCTCACCTACCTGGCCCAGGCGGCGGCCGCCCGNCTGGCCGCGCCGGAATGGTCGAAGAAGGACATGTTCGTCGTCTGACCCGCCGGCAGGGCGCGCGTCCCGCCCGGGAGCGGCGCGAGGAACCGCACAGGAAAGAAGAGATTCCCATGACGACCGTCGATCTCAACGTCAGCCCGATGGGGCGCGTCGAGGGTGACCTCGACGTCCGGGTCACGATCGACGACGGGGTGGTGGCCTCGGCCTGGACCGAGGCGGCGATGTTCCGTGGCTTCGAGATCATCCTGCGGGGCAAGGACCCGCAGGCCGGCCTCATTGTGACCCCGCGGATCTGCGGAATCTGCGGCGGCAGCCACCTGTACAAGGCGGCGTACGCGTTGGACGTGGCATGGCAGACCGAGCTGCCGCCGAACGCGACGCTGATCCGCAACATCGCGCAGGCGTGCGAGACGCTGCAGAGCATCCCGCGGTGCTTCTACGCGCTGTTCGCCATCGACCTGACCAACCCCCGATACGCCTCCTCGCAGCTCTACCCGGAGGCCGTGCGCCGGTTCACCCCGTTCACCGGGTCCAGCTACGGCCCGGNGGTGGTGCTGTCCGCCAAGCCGATCGAGGTGTACGCCATCTTCGGCGGGCAGTGGCCGCATTCCAGTTTCATGGTGCCGGGCGGGGTGATGTGCGCGCCGACGCTCGCGGACGTGACCCGCTCCATCGCGATCCTGGAGCACTGGAAGACCGAGTGGCTCGAGAAGCAGTGGCTGGGCTGCTCGGTGGACCGCTGGCTGGCCAACCGCACCTGGNCGGACGTGCTCGCCTGGGTGTACGAGAACGAGGCCCAGCACGACAGCGACTGCGGCTTCTTCCTGCGCTACTGCCTCGACATCGGCCTCGACGGCTACGGCCAGGGCATCGGCAACTACCTGGCAACCGGGACGTACTTCTCCCCCGACCTGTACGGCCGGCCGACGATCGAGGGCCGCAACGCGGCGCTCATCGGCCGCTCCGGGGTGTACGCCGGCGGCGCTTACACCGCGTTCGACCAGGCCCGGGTGCGCGAGGACGTCACCCACTCGTTCTACGCGGGCACTTCGGCGCGTCACCCGTTCGACGGGGAGACCAACCCGATCGACCCGGTCCGCGGCCGCGAGCAGGGCAAGTACAGCTGGGCGAAGTCCCCCCGCTATGACGTGCCGAACCTCGGGTACGTGCCGCTGGAGGCCGGCCCGCTGGCCCGCCGGATCGCCGCCGCCGCCCCGGGCGCGGCCGCCCACCAGGACGACGACCCGCTGTTCGGCGACATCCTCGACGCGATCGGCCCGTCGGTGATGGTGCGCCTGCTCGCCCGGATGCACGAGGCGGCCAAGTACTACCAGTGGGTGCGCGCCTGGCTGGACCAGATCGACCTGCACGAGCCGTTCCACGCCACGCCGGTGCAGCGCGCCGACGGGCGCGGCTTCGGCTCGACGGAGGCGGCCCGCGGCTCGCTGTCCGACTGGATCGTCCTGGAGAACGGCAAGATCGCGAACTACCAGGTNGTCACGCCGACGGCCTGGAACATCGGGCCCCGCGACGGTGACGGCACACCCGGCCCGATCGAGGCTGCGCTGGTCGGCACCCCGGTCGCCGACCCGGCCGATCCGATCGAGCTCGGCCACGTGGCCCGCAGCTTCGACTCCTGCCTGGTCTGCACGGTCCACGCCTACGACGGGCGGACCGGCAAGGAGCTGAGCAGGTTCGTCATCAACGGGGACCTGTGAACACCGGACGGCCGGTACCCGCCGGACGGCCGGTACCCGCCAGCCCGCGGGTGCAGGTCGACCCGCCCGGCCTCGAGCCGCCGCGCTGCGACGCGGCGGTGATCGGCTGCGGGAACCTGCTGCGCGGCGACGACGGGGTGGGACCGATCCTCATCCGCCGCCTCGCCGAGGCGGGCGTGCCGGCCGGAGTGCGCCTGGTCGACGGCGGCACGGCCGGGATGGACACGGCCTTCGCGATGCGCGGCGCGCGCCGGGTCGTCATCGTCGACGCCGCCCGCACCGGCGCCGCGCCGGGCACCGTCTACCGGGTGCCGGCCGCGGAACTCACCGATCTCCCCCTGTACCTGCCACACCCGCACGCCGTGCGCTGGGACCAGGCACTCGCCTTCGGCCGCTGGCTGCTCGGCGACGACTACCCGGCCGACGTCACCGTCTACCTCGTCGAGGCCGGCGGCCTGGAACCCGGGGCCGACCTCACCCCGCCCGTGCGCCGCGCGATGGAACGGATGCAGAAGCTGATCCTCGCCGACCTGTCCGACCAGCACAGCGAGGAAGACACCCATGACTGACCGCGACACCGCGACCGACACTGCTGTGACCGACAGCGCCGTGACCGATGCCGCCGTGACCGATGCCGCTGTGACCGATGCCGCTGTGACCGACACCGCCGCGTGCTGTGCCCGGCCGCAGCCGGTCGGGGTGTTCCCGCTGCCCGCCGGCTTCCTGCTGGTGCCGGGCGGCGACGACACGGCCGAGCTGCGCCGCACGCTCGCCGCCGGGCGCCACCCGGACACCTGGCCGGCGCGCCTGCTCGCGCTGGAGCTGGCCTACCGCGGGGACATCGTCGGCGCCGCCGCCCAGCTCGACGGCGACGACCCGATCGACCGGTACAACCGGTTCGTCCTGCGCCCGGGAGGTCCCCCGGTGGAGGACCCGGCGCGGCTTCGCCAGGCCCTCGGCGCCGAGCTCGGGATCCTCGTCGACGTGGTCCGCTTCGCCCTCGGCGATCTGGCCGAGCCCCCGCCGTTGGCCGGGGAGACCGGCGAGATCGCGGCGCTGGTGCACTCGGCGCACGCCGCCCACGCCATGGCCGCCGGGCGGACCGGCGAGGCGGCGGGGGCGCTGGGCCGGGCCGTCGCCGCGGCGTGGGAGGCGTCCCCGGGCCTCGCCGCGCAGCTGTTGTCCACCGCGGCGGACCTGCGCCGCAGCGTCGAGGGGCCGACGGACGACGTCCTCGCCGACCTGACCGCGGCGCTCGCCGCCCTCGACGCCACCGAGCTCGTGATCGCCCGTGCCGAGCTGCGCCTGGCCCTCGGCGCGGCCCACCAGGAGCGGGCCCGCGACGATGCGGCGGCCCTGCGCACCGCCGTGGAGCACTACCTGGCCGCGCTCCGGCTCATCAGCGTGGACAGCGCCCCGGAGCTGTTCGCCGCGGTGCAGGTCAACCTGGCCACCGCCTACCTGGCGATGCCGATGAGCCAGGCCTCCGACCAGTTGCGGATCGGCGTCGCGATCCAGGGCCTGCGCACGGCGCTCGCCGTGTACACCCCCGAGACCCACCCCGAGCAGTGGGCCAGCACCCAGCTCAACCTGGCCAACGCCCTGGTCTACGCGCCGTCGGCGCATCAGAAGGACAACCTGATCGAGGCGGCGGCCCGCTACCAGCAGGTCATCGTCGCCCGCGACCGGGACACCGATCCGCTCGGCCACGCCCGCGCGCTGGCCAACCAGGGCAACGCACTGGCCCATCTCGGCGCCTACGACCAGGCGACTGCGGTGTTGCACGAGGCACGGACGATCTTCGAGGAGTCCGGGGCGGACGACGCGGCGCTGACGGTACGCGGCGTGCTCGACGAGATCGCCCGCCGACGCGGCGCGCCCGGACCTGCATGAGGTCCCCCCGGTCGACGGCCACCGTCCCCGGCACCGGGACGGGTACCGCCGCCGCGAACGGCACGGAGCCGGGGGGTGCGCCGACGCGGGACGCGGTGGACGACGGCACGGCACCACAGATCGCGACGGCCGGCGAAACGGCTGCGGGCGACGCCGCGACGGCCGGCGGCGCGACNGCCGGCGGCGCGACGGGGTGGGAACCGAGGGTGTGGCTCGGCGCGCCGGCGCCGGGAGGGCTGGCGCTGCCCGCGGCGCGGCCGTCGCCGTCCTGGCTGTACGCGCCGCGCGGGGTGTGGCTCGGCGACGACCTGCTCGTGGTGGCCGACTCGGGCAACCACCGGGTGCTGATCTGGCACGGTCGCCCGGCCCGCGACGGTGCCCCCGCCGACGTCGTGCTCGGCCAGGCCGACGCGAGCAGCGAGGGCCCGGCGGCCGGCGGACGCGGGCCCGAACGGGGGATGCACCTGCCGACCGGGATCGTCGTCACCGACGGCCGGCTCGTCGTCGCCGACGCCTGGCACCACCGGATCCTCGTCTGGAACACGGTCCCGACGGCCACCGACACCCCTCCCGACCTGGTCCTCGGTCAACCGGATGCGGCGAGCGTGCGGGAGAACCGGGGCGGGCCGTGCGGACCGACCACCTTCTACTGGCCGTTCGGCGTGGCCGTGATCGGCGGGCGCTTCTACGTCGCCGACACCGGCAACCGGCGGGTGCTGGGCTGGTGGGGCGGCCTGCCAGCCTCCCCCGATCAGGCCCCCGACCTGATCCTGGGCCAGCCCGATCCGACCAGCCGGGAGGACAACCGCGGGGGCCCGGCCGGGCCCGCCACCTTCCGGTGGCCGCATGACGTCGCCGGGAACGCCGGGCGGCTGCTCGTCGCCGACGCCGGCAACCACCGGCTGCTCGGCTGGACGCCCCATCCCGACGCCGACACCGCCGCCGGCCTGGCCCTCGGCCAGGCCGACCTGACCGGCTGCGGTGAATCCCCCTACGCCCCCGGCCGGGCCGACACGCTGCGCTTCCCCTACGCGGCCGACTGCGACGGCGATCTGCTGGCCGTCGCGGACACCGCCAACAACCGGATCCTGCTCTGGGACGGCCTGCCACAGGTCACCGGCGCGGCGGCCACCGCCGTACTCGGCCAACCGACGTTCGCCGACACGGGCGAGAACCGCTGGTCGGGCGTCACCGCCGACACGTTCTGCTGGCCGTACGGCCTGTCCCTGTCCGACGGCCGGCTCGCCGTCGCGGACTCCGGCAACAACCGGGTCGTCATCTGGGAACGGCGGCCATGATCGCGCCGCGCGCCGGCGAGAGGTCCGCGCCGCACCCGCCGGACGGGCGGGTGCGCCGACGGGTCGTGGTCGAGGGCATCGTGCAGGGCGTCGGGTTCCGGCCCCACGTCCACCGGTTGGCCAGCAGCCTTGGGCTCACCGGCTTCGTCGGCAACGACTCGGCCTCGGTCTTCGCGGAGGTCGACGGCGACGCCGCCCACGTCGCCGAGTTCCTTCGCCGGTTGGCCCCGGCCGCGCCGCCCCTCGCCCGCGTCGACCGCATCACGGTCACCACCGTTCCCCATCCCCTCCATCCGGGCGGGGGCGCGTTCCGGATCGTGGCCAGCACGGCCGCGGCCGGCGCGCGGACCCTGGTGCCGCCGGATGCCGCGGTGTGCGCGGACTGNCTGCGCGAGCTGTTCGACCCGGCGGACCGGCGTCACCGCCACCCGTTCATCACGTGCACGAACTGCGGCCCCAGGTTCACGATCATCGAGGCGCTGCCGTACGACCGGGCGGCGACGACGATGGCCCGCTTCCCGATGTGCCCGCGGTGCGCGGCCGAGTACGCCGACCCCGCCGACCGCCGCTTCCACGCCGAGCCCATCGCCTGCCCGGACTGCGGGCCGCGGCTGTGGTTCAGCCCGGCGGACGGGCCGGCGGTGACCGGCACCGACGCGGCGCTCGCGGCCGCCCAGCGGGCGCTGGCGGCCGGCGCGGTCGTGGCGGTCAAGGGTGTCGGCGGCTACCACCTGGCCTGCCGCGCCGAGAACGACGAGGCCCTGGCCCGGCTGCGCGGGCGCAAGAACCGACCGGACCAGCCGTTCGCGGTGATGGCCCGCGACCTGGCCACGGCCGCCCGAGTCGGGGTTGTCTCGCCGACGGTGGCGGCGCTGCTGGGCGCGCCGGCCGCGCCGATCGTGCTCACCGGCCGCGCCCCGGGGGCGCCCGTGTCGGCCCTGGTCGCACCGGGCAGCCCGCTCATCGGGCTGATGCTGCCGTACACGCCGGTTCACCACCTGCTGTTCGCGCCGATCCCGGGCGGCGGCCCGCCGCCGCGACTGCTCGTGATGACCAGCGCCAACCGCTCCGGCGAGCCGATCTGCTTCGACGACGGCGAGGCACGCACCCGCCTCGCCGGACTCGCCGACGCCTTCCTCACCCACGACCGGCCGATCCTGGCGCCGTGCGACGACTCGGTGCTGCGCTGCGACGCCGAGCAGGTCGTGCCGCTGCGCCGAGCCCGCGGCCACGTCCCGCTGCCGGTGGATCTCCCCCGCCCGGTCGGGCCGGTGCTCGCCGCCGGCGGCGAGCTGAAGAACACGCTCTGCCTGACGACCGGGCGGCGGGCGATCCTGTCCCAGCATCACGGCGACCTGGGCAGCCTCGCGGCCATGGCGGCGTTCGAGCGGTCCGGCGCGCGGATGGCACGCCTGTACGGCGTCGAACCCGCGGCCTTCGCCGCCGACCCCCACCCCGGCTACGCCACCCGGGCCTGGGCGCAACGAGCCGCCGGCACCGACCGCCCCCTGCGGCTGGTGCAGCACCACCACGCGCACGTGGCGGCGCTGCTCGCCGAGCACGGCCGACTCGGCGAGCCCACCGTCGGCGTCGCCTTCGATGGCACCGGCTACGGCGGCGACGGCACGATCTGGGGCGGCGAGGTGCTCCTCGTCGGCTCCGACGTCACCCGCGCCGAGCGCATCGCCCACCTGCGCCCGGTCGGCCTGCCCGGCGGCGACGCCGCGGTGCGCAACCCGTGCCGGGTGGCGCTGGCCCACCTGGCCGCGGCGGGCCTGGCCTGGTCGGCGGATCTCGCCCCGGTGCGGGCCTGCTCCGCCGCGGAGTTGAGCACAGTGCGCACCGCCCTGGACCGGGGCGTGGCCTGCACGCCCAGCAGCAGCATGGGCCGGCTGTTCGACGCGGTGGCGGCGCTGCTCGGGGTGCGCCAGCGGACCACCTATGAGGCGCAGGCCGCCGTCGAGCTGGAGGCCCTCGCGGCCAACGGTCTCGCGGCCCACGGTCTCGGCGCTGGCCGGCGGGGCGGTGACAGCAGACCCGAGGCCGCCGGGCCGATCGCGGTCGTCGCGGGGCGGCGGCCGCTTGCCTTCGGGCTGGCCGACGGCGTCCTGGAGCCGGCGCCGGTGCTGGCGGGCCTCGTCGACGGCCTGCGGGCGGGCGTGGGGGTGCCCGCGCTGGCCGCCGCGTTCCACCTCGCCGTCGCGGACGCGGTGGCCCGCGTCGCCGAGGTCGCGCGGCGGCGATACGGCGTCGGCCTGGTCGGGTTGACCGGCGGGGTCTTCGCCAACGTCGTGCTGCTGCGGGCCTGCCGGGCGCGGCTGGCCGCCGCCGGTTTCGACGTGCTCGTTCATCAGGAGGTACCGGCGGGCGACGGCGGGCTGGCGCTCGGCCAGGCCGCCGTCGCGGCGCTGGCCGGCGATCAGGATCCGGCGCCGGTCGCCGACGGGAAGGAAATGTGACGCGATGTGCCTGGGGATACCCGGCCGGATCATCGAGATCTGGGATGACCGCGGCACCCGGATGGCGCTCGTCGACTTCGGCGGCGTCACCAGGACCGTGTGCCTGGCCTACCTGTCCGATGTCACCGTCGGGCAGTACACGATCATTCATGCCGGTTTCGCGTTGACGACCGTGGACGAGGACGCGGCGCGGCAGACGCTGGCGATGTTCCGCGAACTCGGGCTGCTCGACGAGGAGCTCGGCGCGGCCGAAGCCGAGGTGGGCCGGTGAAGTACCTGACGGAGTTCCGCGACCCGGAGCTGGCCCGGTGGCTGCTGGACGCGATCGCCGCCACCGCGAGCCGGCGCTGGACGCTGATGGAGGTCTGCGGCGGCCAGACGCATGCGATCATCCGGCACGGGCTCGACCAGCTCCTCGCCGACCAGGTCGAGTTCATCCACGGGCCCGGCTGCCCCGTCTGCGTGACGCCGCTGGAGACGATCGACCGGGCGCTGGCGATCGCCGCCCGCCCGGAGGTGATCTTCTGCTCGTTCGGGGACATGCTGCGGGTGCCGGGCAGCGACACGGACCTGTTCACGGTGAAGGCCCGTGGCGGGGACGTCCGGGTGGTGTACTCGCCGCTGGACGCCGTCCACCTCGCCGAGGCGCATCCCGACCGGCAGGTCGTGTTCTTCGCGGTCGGCTTCGAGACGACCGCACCGGCCAACGCGCTGGCGGCGGTGACGGCACGGCGCCGCCGGCTGGCGAACTTCTCGATGCTCGTCAGCCACGTGCTGGTCCCGCCGGCGATGAGTGCGGTCGCCACCGCCCCGGGCAACCGGGTGGAGGCGTTCCTCGCCGCCGGCCACGTGTGCACGGTGATGGGCACCGAGCAGTACGAGCCGCTGGTCGNCGCGCACCGGATGCCGATCGTCGTCACCGGGTTCGAGCCGCTGGACCTGCTCGACGGGGTGCGCCACGCCGTCGCGCAGCTCGAGGCCGGCCGGGCCGAGCTCGCCAACGCCTACCGGCGGGCGGTGCAGCCCGAGGGCAACCCGGCCGCCCGGGCGATCCTGGCCGAGGTGTTCACGGTGTGCGATCGGGCCTGGCGGGGCATCGGGACGATCCCGGACTCGGGCTGGCGGCTCGCGGACGCGTGGCGCGACTTCGATGCGGAGATCCGTTTCGACGTCGGCGGCCTGACCGTCGCCGAACCGGCGGCGTGCCGCAGCGGCGCGGTGCTGCAGGGGCTGCTCCGGCCGCCGGACTGCGCGGCGTTCGGCACGTCCTGCACGCCGCGCCGCCCGCTGGGGGCGACGATGGTCTCGGCGGAGGGAGCGTGCGCCGCCTACTTCCAGTACCGGCGCCTCGCCCCGGCCGGCAGGGCCCACACCTCGGACTCCGCCGGGCCGGCAGCGGCGGTGGAGGCATGACCGACCTGGCGGACATGACCGGCTGGGCCTGCCCGACCCCGCTGCGTGACCATCAGCGGATCGTGCTGGGCCACGGCGGCGGCGGCGTGCTGACCAGCGAGCTGATCGAACACCTGTTCCTCCCGGCGTTCGCCGCAGGCGGGTCGACAGCGCGACGTGACCCGGCTGCGGCACTGCTGGACGCGGCGTCGGCAGCCTCGGCGGACGCGGCACTGGCGGACGCGGCGGTCCTGGCCGTCGGCGGGATCAGGCTGGCGTTCACGACGGACTCCTACGTCGTGCGGCCGCTGTTCTTCCCCGGCGGCTCGATCGGCGAGCTCGCCGTCCACGGCACCGTCAACGACCTGGCCTGCCGCGGCGCGGTCCCGCTGGCACTGTCGGCCGGGTTCATCCTGGAGGAGGGGCTGGAGCTCGCCGTCCTCGGCCGGGTTGCGCAGGCGATGGGCCACGCCGCCGCGGCGGCGGGGGTGCGGCTGGCCACCGGCGACACCAAGGTCGTCGAGCGCGGCCTCGCCGACGGCCTGTACGTCAACACCAGCGGCGTCGGGCTCGTCCCGCCCGGAGTGGACGTCCGGCCCGACCGGGCGGCGCCCGGGGACCGGATCATCGTCTCCGGGCCGATCGGCGAGCACGGGATCGCGGTGCTCAGCGTGCGTGAGGGGCTGGAGTTCGGCGGGGACGTCCGCTCCGACACCGCGGCGCTGCACGGGCTGGTCGCCGCCATGCTGGCCGCGACCATCCCCGGGGTGCACGCGCTGCGCGACCCGACCCGCGGGGGCCTGGCGACCGCGCTGTGCGAGATCGCCGCCGCGGCCGGTGCCGGCGTCGAGTTCACCGAGTCCGCGGTACCGGTGCCGCCCGTGGTCGAGGCGGCCTGCGGCTTCCTCGGCCTCGACCCGCTGCACGTGGCCTGCGAGGGCCGGCTCGTCGCGTTCGTCGCCGAGGCCGACACGGACGCGGTGCTCGCCGCGATGCGGGCGCACCCGGCGGGACGCGACGCGGTGGTGATCGGCTCCGTCACCGCGGAGCACCCGGGCGTCGTCGTCGCCCGCACCGCCTTCGGCGGGACCCGCATCGTCGACCGACCGCTCGGCGAGCAGCTCCCCCGCATCTGCTGATGCGTCGGCTGAGCCCGGCCGATACCGCCTGGGCTCAGCCGGCGGCGCCGATCCGCACCGAGCAGTCACTGGCGGCCAGGTAGACCTGGCTGCGGCCGCCGGGGTCGAGCCTGACGACCGGCGCGTCCTTGGTGGCGGTGGCGAAGTCGACGTTCTCCCCGCTGGCGAGATCGCGCAGCACGAATTCGCAGGACTCGCTGCCGTTGAAGTCCTTGACCTGGACCTCGACGGCGCTGGGGGCGTGGAAGGCGCTGCTGTCGCCGGTCTGCTGGACAGTGAACGNCAGGGTCGCGTCGCCGCCGCCGGCCAGTGCGCTCAGTTGGCAGCCCGTGGTGGACGGCGTCACGNCCAACTCGATCCGCCCGGTCTGGTGGACCTGGAACATCCTTTCCCCGTAGACGGTGTCCGACCCGGTCAGCCCCGACGGGTTGGCGCCGTGCGGCGACAGGGTGCAGCCCACGTCGTTGCCCGACTGGCGGTCGGTGACGACCAGCCGCCAGGGGCCGGTGGCGGCGTAGCTGAAGGTCGTCGGCCCGTCCGCGCCGGAGTCCCCGCGGGTGAGCAGCACGGCGGTGACCGCTGCCGCCGCGAGCACGACGACCGCGACGCCGAGCCCGAGCAGCCGGGCACGGCGCCGACGCTTCGGCCCGCCGGCGGAGGCGCCGGCGGAGGTCCGCTCCCCCGCCGCGGCGTCGGCGAGGCCGGACAGGTTCCACGGTGGTGTGCCAGCGGGCGTCGGGCTGCCGGCGGGCGTCGGCGGCGACGGGATCGTCGGCGGCGGGCCGCTCGGCGGGGTGGGTGCATGGACGGTCAGCGTGACATCCCGGTTCGGGACGGACCCGGCTGGACGAGCCGAGTCGTGCGGTCGGCTGGCGTCCATCAGCACGCCCCCGCCGGCCGCAGCACCCGGTCCCGAAACAGCGCCCGGTCCCGAAACAGCGCCTGAACCCGAAGCGGCTCCCGGACTGGAGACGGCTCCCGGACCCGCGGCGGCGTCGCCGCCGGCCGCATCGAGGCCGGCCGCGTCCGCGAGGGCCGCGCGCAGGTCCGCAGCCGTCGGCCGGTCGGTGGGTTGGCGGGCCATCGACCGGGCGACAAGCTCCCGCAGCGACGGGGCGATCCGCGCATAGTCCACCCGGGGTTCCTCGTGGACGATGCGGTAGGTCACCGCGTCGGACGGCCCCTCCCCGTAGGGCGGCTGCCCGGTGGCGCCGTAGCCCACCAGGCCACCCCAGGCGAACACGTCGGAGGCCACGGCGGCCTCACCGGCGGTGACCTGTTCGGGGGCCAGCCAGGCCGGCGTGCCGATCAGCACTCCGGTCGCGGTGAGCTGATCGGCGTCGCGCACGGCGGCGACCCCGAAGTCGATCACGATCGGCCCCGCGGCCGTCCACATCACGTTGGACGGCTTGAGGTCGCGGTGGATGAGGCCGGCCGCGTGGATCGAGACGAGCGCGTCGGCGAGCCCGGCCGCCAGCCGCACCTGGTCGGCCTCGTCGAGGGGGCCGTGGCGGGTGATGTGCTGGCCCAGGGNGGGCGCGGCGAGGAACTCGGTGGCCAGCCACGGCGGCTCGGCGGTGATGTCGAAGTCGAGCAGCTTGGCGGTGTGCCGGCCGCGGACCCGGAAGCAGGCCTGCAGCTCCCGCTGGAAGCGGACCCGGAAGCTGGGGTTGTCGGCCAGCTCGGATCTGATGATTTTCACGGCGACCTGGCCGAGCGGGCCGTCGCCGAGGTAGACCACGCCCATTCCGCCGCCGCCGAGCCGGCCGAGCAGGCGGTGAGGCCCGACCTGGACGGGGTCGGTGAGGCGCAGGGCCGCGACCGCGCCCCGCTCCGGGTCGGTTGGCATGACGCGATCTTCTCCTCGGCCCGGACCGCGGCCGCGCCGAGCCCACGGGTGGACAACTCCCGCCGGTGCTGGGCGTCGCGGTGACAAATCATCTGGATGGTAGCGAGCCCGCGCCTGTCCGCCCATGGTCGTCGGCTTCCCGACCTCGACGAACGTCCCGGGCTGTGGACCACGGCGGTTGTCCACAAGCCGCGGACCGCGGTCCACCGACCCGGACGGATGGCCGTAGGGTGGCGAAATGACCTTGCCGCCCGGCCCCGAGGGGCACCCCGCCGACCCGTCGGGCACCTCCGCCGGTGCCGCCGGGAGCGCCGAGGGTGCCACCGGTACCGCCGGTACCGCCGGCGCCGCCGCGCAGGTCCTGCGGCGGGTCTTCGGCTACGAGTCGTTCCGGTCGGGCCAGCGGGAGATCATCGAGCATGTCGTCGACGGCGGCGACGCGCTGGTTCTCATGCCCACCGGCGGCGGCAAGTCGCTGTGCTACCAGATCCCCGCCCTCGTCCGCCCGGGCACCGGAATCGTGGTGTCCCCGCTCATCGCCCTGATGCAGGACCAGGTCGACGCGCTGCGGGCGCTCGGNGTGCGGGCCGGCTTCCTCAACTCCAGCCAGGACCTCGACCAGCGGCGGACAGTCGAGGCCGCCTTCCTCGCCGGCGAGCTCGACCTGCTCTACCTCGCGCCGGAACGGCTGCGCGTCGAGGCGACGCTGCGCCTGCTCGACCGGGGCAGGATCTCGCTGTTCGCGATCGACGAGNCGCACTGCGTCGCGCAGTGGGGGCATGATTTCCGGCCCGACTATCTGATGCTGTCGATGCTGCACGAACGCTGGCCGAGCGTGCCGCGCGTCGCGCTCACCGCCACCGCGACGCCGGAGACGCACAAGGAGATCACCACCCGGCTGGGCCTGGCGGACGCCTACCACCACGTCGCGGACTTCGACCGGCCGAACATCCAGTACCGCATCGTGCCGAAGAAGGAGCCGAAGGCGCAGTTGCTCCACCTGCTGCGCACCGAGCACCCCGGTGACGCGGGCATCGTCTACTGCCTGTCCCGGGCGTCGGTCGAGAAGATCGCCGAGTTCCTGGCCGGTCAGGGGATCCCCGCGCTGCCGTACCACGCAGGGCTCGACAACCGCGTCCGGGCCGAGAACCAGGCCCGCTTCCTGCGCGAGGACGGCATCGTCATGGTCGCGACGATCGCCTTCGGCATGGGCATCGACAAACCGGACGTCCGCTTCGTCGCCCACCTCGACCTGCCGAAGTCCGTCGAGGGTTACTACCAGGAGACCGGGCGCGCCGGTCGGGACGGCCTGCGCTCGACCGCCTGGCTGGCCTACGGACTGCAGGACGTCGTCCAGCAGCGCCGGCTCATCGACGCCTCCCCCGGCGACGCGGCGCACCGCCGCCGGCTGGGCACCCACCTCGACGCCATGCTCGCCCTGTGCGAGACGGTCGAGTGCCGCCGCGTCGGCCTGCTCGCCTACTTCGGCCAGCGCGGCACCGCGGCCTGCGGCAACTGCGACACCTGCCTCGAGCCGCCGCAGTCCTGGGACGGCACGGTCGCCGCCCAGAAACTGCTCTCCGCCGTGCTGCGCCTCGATCGGGAGCGCCATCAGCGCTTCGGCGCGGGCCACGTCATCGACATCCTGCTGGGCCGGTCGACGCCCAAGGTCACCCAGCACCGCCACGAGACCCTGACCGTCTTCGGCGTCGGCGAGGATCTGCGCGAGCTCGACTGGCGCGGGGTCGTGCGCCAGCTCCTGGCCCAGGGGTTGCTCGCCGTCCAGGGCGAACACGGCACGCTGGCGCTCACCGAGGCCAGCGCGGACGTGCTGCGCGGGACGCGCACGGTGGCGCTGCGCCGCGAGCCCGAGCGGGTCGCGCGGTCGAGTGCCAGAGCCGGCGGCGACGCCGCCTCGGCCGGCGCGGGCCGGGCCCGGCGCACCGCGTCGGTAGATCTGCCGGCGCAGGCCGCGCCGGTGTTCGAGAAGCTGCGGGCGTGGCGCGGCGCCACCGCAAAGGAGCAGGGCGTCCCCGCCTACGTGATCTTCCACGACGCGACGCTGCGCGAGATCGCCACGCAGCTGCCGACGAGTCTCGCCGACCTCGCCACGATCAGCGGCGTCGGCGAGAACAAGCTGGCCAAGTACGGCGAGCAGCTCCTCGACGTCCTCGCCGGGTCCGCCGAGCCTCCCGAACCGGACTGAACCACCGACCCGGGTCGAACCGGCGACCCGGGTTGAACCGGCGACCCGAGTTGAACCGGCGAGGTGCACTCGGCGACGGCACCCGGCCGGCGTGCCGAGGCCCCCACGCCGCCCGGGGCGCGGGTCAACTCCCGTCGGGGGCCGCCGTGCGGCCGGTGAACAGGGCCACCTCGCCGACCTGTTCCAGGGTGTGCTCGGCGAGGACGGTGCCGAGCGCGCGGTCGAGGTCGGCGGCGGTGTCCTCGGTGTTGTTCAGGATGCCGCGGCGGTTCAGCAGCCGGATCATCCGGCGGGCGCGCGGCGGTGTCCCCGGCCCCGGCGCGAGGATCGTGCTGCCGAACACCACCCCGCCCGGTTCGAGCACCGCGGCGATGTTGCCGAGGACCGCGGGGGCCTTCTCGTCGAGCCGGCCGGGGATGCAGTGCAGCAAGTAGCCCACCCCGGCCGAGGCGAACGGCGCCCCGGGCAGGTCGGGAAAGGGCTCCAGCGCGTTGACGACGGCGGTGCTCACTTCGTGGTGGCGGATCCGGCGGGCCGTCCAGCGCAGAGTGTTCTCGTTGAGGTCGGCGAGGGTGATCGCCGCCCNCCCCGGCCAGCGGGCCCGCGCCAGGTGATAGCCGGTACCGACGCCGACCTCGAGATGCCGGACGGTCGCGTACGCATTGTACTGTCGGTTGATCACGGCGGCCGGACAACGCCACACATACCGGTTGTTCAACCAGGTCACCGAGATGTCGTAGAACGCGAGGGCCGCCCATCCGTAGGTTTCGGCGGCGGCGCGAACCTCGGGTGCCGCCGCCTCCACTGCGCTGGGCACGGGCCGGGCGGCCCGCCCGCGGCGGGAAAACCGTTGCATGGCCTGCTCCTCTGGCGCGATGAACGGAAGACCGGGTAGGGCGCGAAGATATCCCGAATAGGCGGCTCGCATTCGTGAAACCGCGCGGAAGTCAGCGGTCGCGAGCGGCGTGGTGCGGCGCGGCAGGAAATGCCGCCGGCGCCGCACGGGGCCGCTCGTGGCGGCGTCCGCGTGACGCCCGGCGCGCTGCGGCGACGAGCCGGGCGGAACGTCCGGAAGCAAGCCGGAGCAGGACGATTCAGCTAGAATCGGTCGGCCGATGTCTCCCTCCGCCGCCCCGGGAAGAGCGATCTCGCATGCCGGATCCGCGCCTTGGCCCGTTCCCCGTCGACTTTCGCGTGCACGGCCTGCGCACGCACAGCGAGGCCGGCGCACGGGACGATTTCGAACAGATGATCGCCCAGCTCGTCGATGCGCTGCATCCGGGCTTCCGGCTGATCCGGCTGATAGGCGCCAACCCCGGGTCCGCGGGGATCGATGTCTTCCTCGGCCACCTCGATGACCGGATCATCGCTTGGCAGGCCAAATACCTCCTGCCGTTGGTGCGGGAGAGCCATCGCGCGCAGATCAGGGACTCGTTCCGGGCCGCGGTGCGGAATGCACGCGAGTACGGCTATGGGATCGACCGGTGGATTCTCTGCGTTCCCGGTTCGCTGGATCAGCCGACGGCGATGTGGTGGGACCGCTGGCGGCGCGAGCAGCAGGCGGCAACCTCGATCCGCATCGACATGTGGGACGAGAACGGCCTGCGGGCCCGACTCGGCCGGCCGGTGGCCGCGCACGTGCGCGCCGCCTACTACGCCTGGCCCCGCGCGGCCGGCTACGCCTGGTCCGGCATGGCGGACGGGCCGACGCCGGTCACGGATCCCCGGCCCGCACGCCGCACCACGCCCGCCGACGTGTCCTGGTTGGGCGGTGAGACGGTGCGGGTGGCAGCCCGCACCTGCCTGTTGGAGGGGAATCCGTGGGAACGGCGCGGCGGCGACGGATCCTGGGTGCTGCGGGAGGGAACCGCCTCACTGCCGGGTCCGCCGCCGCGCCCGGTGTGGTTTCGCCACGTCCTCGTGCGCCGGCCGGGGTTCGCGGCGGACGCGAAGCTCGCGACCGTGGACAGTCAGATCCGCCTGCTCGCCGAGATCGGTGGTCGGCGCGGCCTGCCCGACCTGATCGAGGGCCAGGTGACGCCGGTGGAGGCCGGCCTGCTCTCCGGCCGGCTGGCGGGTCCGACCTGGCGGGAGGTCTTCGGCCCCCCGCGCCGCGCCGACCGGGGGCCGACCCGGCCCCGCCTCCATCCGGTACGGCCGACCGGACCCGGCTACCCGTCCCCGCGCCCGACGGCAGGCCCGAGGCTCTGGGGTGCGCCGCCGGGTGAGGGCCGGGCGGCGCTGGGCCGCACCTGGGCACCGAACCCCTCGACCGCCGTCGCCCTGCTGCGCACCNCCGCGGGCGCGGGTGACGTCCTCGCGGCCCTGCACGAGGCGGGGCACAGCCATCGGGCCCTGACCCCTGATGGCCTGATCCTGCCGGGGGCCGACCCGCAGGCGGGACCGCCGACGCTGCGCGACCTGGGGCTCGCCACAGTCGCCCGCCACGCCGAGGAGGGGCCGGCCGAGTACCGGGCCCCCGAGCAGGAGCGCCTCGGGCTGCACAAACCGCGGATCGGGGTGCGCACGGACGTGTTCCGGCTGGCGGCCATGGCCTACCACTGCCTGACCGGCGTCATGCCGGCGCGCGGCGGGCCGGCGCCGCTGCGTGGGCTTCCGCTGCCGTTTCCGGTGCCGGACACCCTCGACGAGGTGCTGGTCCGGGCGCTCGACTCGGATCCGGCACGCCGGCCCGCCCGCATCCGCGTCCTCGCCGACGCCTTCCGGGTCGGCGCCGACCATCTCGCCCGCTGGGGCTACTGACGACCTGGCGGTGCGCGGCAGCCGCAGCGGTGCGAGACGGCCCCGGCGCTACGGCGTCGAGGCGGCGGCGCAGACCGTCGACCGGGCCAGGGCCAGGATGGCGCCGGAGGTCGGCTGGTCGGGGGTGATGCCGCCGTCGGCGAACCGGGCCGGGATGCGGGTCAGCGCGAGGCGGTCGCCACCCTCGGGGAGGTCGTCGAGGCAGAGGTGGGTGCCGTCGTCGCGCAGGGCGGTGTCGCTGCGGCCGGCGGCGAGGGCGGGGAACTGCGCACGGAAGGCCGTCACGAACGCCGCCGCCGCCTCCGAGTCGTGCATCAGGTCGAAGGCGCTCCCCCCGCCCGCGGCCGACGCGCCGGCGCTGGGCGTGGCCCCGGCGGGCGGCCCGCCGGATCCCCCGGCGCCGCCAGCGCCCCCAGAACCGCCGCAGGCTGCGAGAACGGCGACGAGGGCGGTCAGAGCGAGCGCCCGCCAGTTCTTCATCGGCTCCCCTTGCTCGTGGAACTCCCCTTGCTCGTGGAAGGAGCAGAGGCTAGCCGGCGCGGGCGGGCACCGTGCCGGCGGGGGCAGGCGGTCGACGCCCTCGCGCGCAGTCCGCGGCCGGCGGCGCCGGTCGGACCAACCACGGACCCGCCCGCACCGATCCACGCCGTAGCGACCCTGTTGGTCCCACATAGTTCTCCGGGTAACGGGAAATCTGCCGTGCCGTCGATGCGCCGGGCGGTATTGCGGGCCCCACGGGCATCCCGGCGGGCGCATTGCCGCCGCCATGGGGAACGGGTCCGCGCAATGCGCTGTCCACGGGTTGTGCCGGGCGCGGTTGACCCCGACCACATCCGGGGATCCCGCCGTAGCCGCAGGCCAGTCGCCCGCCCACCGCGTTCATCCGGTGTTACCGGCGGCACCGCGGCAGATAGCCGCGCCCATTCCCGCCGTCGATCGGAACAACTAGGGACATCTCACCCCGGGATCGGGCAAGTCGGTTGGACGAGGCCGGCGGGCGTCTGATTGCATACCAGCCTGACGGGGGTGCCGGAGGCGGGAGGGACCCGCACGAGAGAGAGCAGTAAGGACGGGATGACGACACGAGCCCGAGAACTGTTCCAACGATCGCGCGCACTGCTCGGAAACTCCCGCGAGGTCGCCGCGCAGCTCCTCGCTTCGCCCGGGGCGCACTCCCGCCCGGCGGTCCCGCCCGCCGCGGCGCCGACGAGACCCGCGCCGGGCTCCACAGCCATGCCGGCGCCGACCACCGCCCAGCCGGCGGCCACCGCCCTTCCCGCGAACACCGCCCTTCCCGCGAACACCGCCCTACCCGCGGGAACCGCCCTCCCTGCGGACGGCGACCCGGCCGCGGCCATGACCGCGGCCGCGGCGCAGGCGCTGTCGGCGATCTGCGCCGACGTCGCGCTGCGCGACCTGAACCTGGTGGACTCCCTGCTCTCCCAGCTCGAGGAGATGGAGGCCCGTGAGGAGGACGCCGAGCGGCTCGACGAGCTCTACCAGCTCGACCACCTCGCCGCCAGGCTGCGCCGTAACGCCNAGAACCTACGCATCCTCGCCGGGCGGGACGCCAGCGAGACGGCGTCGGACACCGCGGCGATGGTCGACGTGATCCGCGCGGCCATGTCCTCCATCGACCACTACTCCCGCATCGCCATCGGCCGGGTCGTCCCGCTCGGTGTGGTCGGATTCGCCGCCGAGGACGTCGGCCGGCTGCTGGCAGAACTGCTCGACAATGCCACCAAGTCGTCTCCGCCAAGCGCGCCGGTGCGCGTCGGCGTGCACCTGACCGAGCAGGGCAGCGCGCTGCTACGGGTCGAGGACGAGGGCATCGGCCTGCCCCCGGAGCGGATGCGCCGGCTCAACGAGCGGCTGCGCGCCGGCCCGACCCTCGACGACGACGCCGTGCGGCACATGGGGTTGGCCGTGGTCGGTCGGATCGCGGCCCGGCACGAGATGCGCACCTGGCTCGACCGCCGCCACCCGCACGGGACGACCGCCTCGGTGCTGCTGCCCGCAGCGCTGATCTGCGAGCTGCCCGAGGCGAGCTGGTCGGGCGCCCAGACCGTCACCGTCGCGCCCGCCGTCTCCGCCGTGCGTACCGTCGGGTCCGCGGCGCACGTGGCGACGGCCGCCGGGCTGCCCGGACGCCGGTCCGCGCACCTGGCCCGACCGCGCCCGACCGCGCCGGCGGCCCACTCCGCGCGGCCGACCGCCTCTCCGGCGCTGCGGCCCGTGCCGAACCCGCCAGCGAGCCGGCCAGCGAACCCGGCCGCCGGCCCGGCCGCCGTCGAGACCACTGCCAGCGGCCTGCCCCGCCGGGTGTCACGCAGTCTGAAGAACGGCACCGGCCCGCTCGCGGCCCCGCCGCCGGCGGCCCCGCCCGCGGCAGGGGCGGCCCAGGTGGCGGACCACGAGCGGCTGCTCGCCGACCTCGGTGCGTTCACCGAGGGGGAACGCACCGCCCGTGACGAGCAGCGAGGGGCCTGAGAGAAGCCGTGACGGATACGACCAACCGCCAGGGACACGACGACTTCACCTGGCTCATCAACGACTTCGTCGCCAGAGTGCACGGGGTTTCCCACGCCCTGATCCTGTCGTCCGACGGNCTGTCGCTCACCTCCTCGGACACGGTCGGCACCGTCGAGGGTGAGCAGCTCGCCGCGATCGCCAGCGGGATGCTGAGCCTCGCCCGCAACAGCGCCGCGCTGTTCGACAAGGGGACCTGCGAGCAGATCATTGTCCGGATGTCGTCGGGATACCTGCTGTTCATGGGCATCGACGCGGGCGCGGGCCTCGCGGTGCTCACCGACGCTGACTGCGACATGAAGGTCGTGGCCTACGAGATGACCCAGTTCGTGCTGCACGCCGGCCACGCGCTGACCCCGCAGACCCGCGCGGACCTGCGCCGCGTCCTCGCCGGCCGGCAACTGTGACGCCGGAACCGCGGGCGCGGACGCGGACGCGCAGCCGGCGCATCCGCCCGTACGCCCTCACCGGGGGACGCACCAGAACCCNCCACCACCTGCTGGTGGAGACGCTGGTCTCGGTCCCCCGCTACGACCCGGCACTGAGCGAGTCACTGATGCCCGAGTCGAAGGCGCTCTACGAGCGGGCCCGCGCGCAGTTGTCGATCGCCGAGCTGTCGGCGATCCTGTCGATCCCTCTCGGGGTCGTCCGCGTGCTCATCAGCGATCTTGCCGCCCAGGGCGCGGTGTTCATCCATCCGACGGCGCACGCCTACTCCCACGACCGCGGTGTGCTGGAGCGGATCCTCAGCGGGCTGCGGGAGCTGCCGGTCTGAGCGGGCACGCACCGGGACAGGTCGCCGGCGCCGACCCGGACCAGTTGATGATCTCGGCGAAGATCGTGATCGCCGGCGGGTTCGGCGTCGGCAAGACGACGCTGGTCGGCTCGGTGTCGGANGTGCCGCCGATCAACACCGAGGCGTGGATGACCGAGGCCAGCGAGGGCGTCGACGACCTGCCCCCGCACGGCGAGAAGACCACCACGACGGTCGCCATGGACTTCGGCCGGATCTCGCTGGACTCCGACCTGGTGCTCTACCTGTTCGGCACGCCAGGCCAGGCGCGGTTCTGGTTCCTGTGGGACGACCTGTCCCGCGGCGCCCTGGGCGCGATCGTCCTCGCCGACACCCGCCGGCTCGACCAGTCCTTCGCCGCGGTCAACTACTTCGAGCATGACTCGACGGTGCCCTTCCTCGTCGCGGTGAACCTGTTCGACGGCCGGCTGTGGCACGACCTCGACGAGGTGCGGGACGCCCTCGCGTTGCGACCGAGCATTCCGCTGATCACCTGTGACGCGNGGGACCCGGCGTCGACCGCCGAGGCCCTGCGGGCGCTGGTCCGCTACGCCATGTCCCTGGCCTGACCCACCGTCCCTGGCCTGACCCACCGTCCCTGGCCTGACCCCGAGGAGGACGCACCCATGCGCAAGATCCTGATCGTCGGCGCCGGCCAGTCGGGCCTGCAGCTCGCCCTCACTCTGCGGGAGCACGACTACGACGTCACGATGATGTCGGCGCGCACCCCCGAGGAGATCCGCACCGGCCGGGTGATGTCCACCCAGGCCATGTTCCACACGGCGCTGCAGCACGAGCGCGACCACGGGCTGAACCTGTGGGAGGCCGACGCGGTCGGGATCGAGGGGCTGGGCGTGTCGCTGGCCGCGCCGGACGGCACCCGGGCGCTGGACTGGTTCGGCCGGCTCGATCATCCCGCCCAGTCCATCGACCAGCGGGTGAAGATGGCCGGCTGGTCGGAGCTGCTCGAGGAACGCGGCGGCAAACTCATCATCTCCGGGGTCACCACCTCCGACCTGAACCACCTCGCCGAGCTGTACGACCTCGTCATCGTGGCGGCGGGCAAGGGCGAGCTGGTCGGTCTGTTCGACCGGGACGCCGCCCGCTCGCCGTACACCGCGCCGCAGCGGGTGCTGTCGCTGGCATACGTGCACGGGCTCGCGCCGCGCCCCGAGCACCCCGACGCCCCCGGCGTCCGCTTCAACATCGCCCCCGGGGTCGGGGAACTGTTCGTCATCCCGGCGTACACACTCAGCGGGAACTGCGACATCCTGTTCTTCGAGGGAATCCCCGGCGGCCCGCTGGACTGCTGGGACGACCACCCCGAGCCCGCCGAACACCTGCGCCGCATCCTCGAGCTGACCCGGACGTACGTGCCGTGGGAGCACGAGCGCTGCACCGACGTGGAGCTCACCGACACCCATGCCACGCTCGCCGGCGGCTACACCCCCGTTGTGCGCCGGCCGGTCGGCGAGCTGCCGTCGGGCCGGGCGGTGCTGGGGATGGCCGACGTCGTCGTCGCCAACGACCCGATCACCGGGCAGGGCGCGAACAACGCCGCGAAGTGTGCCGCCTCCTACCTCGACAGCATCCTCGCCCACGGCGACAGGCCGTTCGACCGCGCCTGGATGCAGGGCGCCTTCGACCGGTACTGGGACTACGCCCAGCACGTCACCACCTGGACCAACGCGCTGCTCGCCCCGCCGCCGGAGCACGTCCAGCAGATCCTCGGCGCGGCGGGGACGCACGACGCCGTCGCCCGCCGCTTCGTCAACGGCTTCGACGATCCCAGCGACTTCCAGCACTGGTTCCTCGACCCGGCGAAGACCGCCACCTACCTCGCCGGCTTCTGAGACAGCCGGCTCGCCTCGCTGGTCGGCGTTGGCGCGGTGGCGTCGAGGGGTGACCGGGAGGCCGGGATGGGAGTCACNGGCGGCACGGGAATGCCCAGGCGGTCGAGCAGCGGGCTGGTGGCCGCGGTGGTGAGCAGCGCCATCACGACCAGCGCCGTGAAGGTCGTCCGGTCGAGCACGCCCATGTCCAGGCCGATCTGAGCCACGACGATCTCGGTGAGCCCACGGGTGTTCATCAGCACGGCGAAGGTCGTCGCCCCTCGGCGGCCCAGCCCGGCCAGTGCGGCGGCACCGCCCGCCCCGATGATCTTGGCCGCGAATGCCACCGCCACGATCAGCAGGATCTCCAGCAGGCCGCGCCCGTCCACGGCGCCGAGATCCACCGACAGGCCGGCTGCGACGAAGAAGACCGGCAGCAGGATCGCCCCGAACCGCTCGATGTTCACACCCAGGTCCGGCGCGAGCCGGCCGAGGCTCGACCGGGGCAGCGCGGCGCCGAACGCGAACGCCCCGAACACCGGGTGCAGCCCGATCTCGGCGGTCGCCCACGAGCAGATCAGCAGGCCGACGACGGCGAAGGTGAGCAGGGCCGGGCCGACGCTGCGCGGATCCGCCCGCGCCGCCGCCCGCTGCGCCAGCACCCGGGCCAGCGGCGCCACGACGACCGCCAGCACGGCGACGAGGCCGGCGAGCTCGCCGACCATGCGCAGGAATCCCCACGGGCCGCTCGCATTCACCACGGCGACGACCACCGCGAGTGTGCACCAGCCGACGGCATCCCCGATGACCGCACAGGTCAGCGCCATTCTCCCGACGACGTCGCCGGCCATACGCCGCTCGGTGAGAATGCGGGCGAGTACCGGCAACGCGGTGATGGACATGGCGGTGCCAAGAAACAGCGCGAACGGCAGGAGGCCGACCGCCTTTCCCTCGACGCTCCGATGCCACGGATGCAGGATGGCGGCAGCGCCGATACCGCTGCCGAACGGCACCAGGNTCGACGCGGCCGTCAGGGCGGCCGTCAGCCCTCCCCTACGGCGGACGTCACCGAGGTCGTGGTCGTAGCCGACGACGAACATGAACAGCACCAGGCCGAGCTGGGACAGGATGTTCAGGTACGGCCGGATGTCCGGGGGGNACAGCGTCCTCGGCAGATCTCCCGGCAGCAGGCCGAGCAGGCTCGGGCCGAGCGCGAGGCCCGCGAGGATCTCGCCGATCACCACGGGCTGTCGGCATCGGCGGGCCACCTGCGCGAACAGCGCGCTGAGGGCGATGATGAGCGCCGCGTCGGCGAAGACAACGGCGACGACATGGTCCGCGTGCGGGGCTGAGGCCACTGCGGGCGTCCTCTCGATTCTCCCCCGGCCGCGATTCCCCACGGCCGTCACCGGAAGCGGAATCGGAATCGGGCTGGCACAGATGGTATTCAGATTCGCTCGCCGATTCGCCTGTTCGGAGAATCTCGATCGCCGCCCGCGGCACTCTCCGGGCACCGTGCGGGGAGCCGCGCCGCTGCGGGCCGGGCCGGCCGGACGTGACCCGGACGACGGGCCAGGAGACGACGGACCAGGCCGCGCGGAACGCCGGGGATCGGATTGTCAGCCCGCGCTCGCCCCCACGGACCCGCGGCTCCTGCGCTCGCGCAGGCTACGCGGGCGCAGGGTCGGTCCGGAGGTCGACGTAACGCCAGGCGATCGGCCGGGCGCGCGGCCGGGCGCGCGGCCGGGCGCGCGGCCGGGTGCGCGGCCGGGTGCGCGGCGATCCGCCGCACCTGGTGGCACGTTCGGGTAGGTGAACCCGGTCCACACGGGCGGGCGCGGTATGGCCCACCGTCCGCCGCCGACCGTAAAGGTGCAGGTCACCTGCCTTTGCGGTCCTGGCGGCTACGGTCGATCGAGCCTGGCCCTAGCAGCCGGACAACGGCACACGCCAACAGTTCCGGCCGGCCAAACCACCGATCGTGTCGCATCTCACACTAACCTTCACCATCGTGACTTCCGGGTCAACATGGGGTAATTCCCGTTCCGGTCACGGAAGGTTCACGTTGCCGGGAACAGCCGTGAACGGGTGGTGGAGAGGAGTGTCATGAGTGCNGCGGACGCTCGATCAATCAGCGAGTTGGTCGACACGACGAGTTATCCCCTCGCCGACCCGGCCAACCCGCTGTGGTGGACCGCCGTCTCCCGCGCGCGGCACGATCTGCGCACAGACGGTTGTTGCGTGCTACCTGGATTCATTCATCCCACCGTGTTTCCCGCCCTGGCCCGAGAATGCGCCACCGTGGCCCCGCTGGCCTACGACGAGATCGAGACCGTCAACGCCTACAACATTGCGATCGACTCCGCGCTNCCGGCCGACCACCCCGGCCGGATCGCCATGCGCCGGGGTAACGCCTTCGTCGCCCGGGACCAGATTCCCACCGACTTCGCCATCCACTGGCTCTACCGCAGCGAGCCGTTCCAGCGCTTCGTCGCGGCCTGCTTCGGGCTGGTGCAGGTGCATGAACTCGCCGATCCGCTGGCCGGGCTCTGCCTGAACGTGATCACCCCGGGGCTGGAACACCCCTGGCACTTCGACACCAACGAGTTCGCGGTCAGCATGCTGACCCAGGAGCCGGAGTTCGGCGGCGAGTTCGAGTACTGCCCGAACATCCGCACGGCGCAGGCGGAGAACTTTCCCGCCGTCCGAGCCGTGCTGGCCGGCGAGGGCGCTCACCTCGTCCGGCGCCTGGTCCTTCGCCCCGGCGACCTGCAGCTCTTCCTCGGACGTTATTCCATGCACCGGGTCAGCCCCGTCCAGGGCGAAATCGCCCGACATTCGGCGATCTTCGCGTACACCGAGCGGCCGGGAGTGGTCGGCAGCGTCGCCCGCACCCGCCAGCTTTTCGGTCGCGTCCTGCCCGGCCACCTGGCCGCGGAGGCGAGCGCCGTGCGCGTCGACGCACTGCTGGACTGAACCCGCCCTCGTCGAGCCCCCGCGAGCCCCCGCCGGTCCCGACAGCCGCACCGCCGTTCGAGGAGGAGCGTCCCGCGTGCATTCCGACGCCGACCCCACCGACGCCGACCCCACCGACGCCAACACCACCGACGCCCATCCCGTCGACGCCCAACCCATCGACGTCGGTGCCGATCCGGCCGGCCAGTTCGACGACGGCCTGCGGTTCGACGACGGCCTGCAATTCGACGACACCGGCAAGGTCGCCCTCGACCACATCTACACGCAACCCGACCCGCAGGCCTACTTCAGCACCCTGCGGACGCTCGGCTACCACATCCCCCAGCTCGCCAAGCCGTTCTTCAGCCGGCTCATCGACGAGTGCCGGGCACAGCGTCGGCTCCCCCCGACCGTGCTGGACATCGGCTGCTCCTACGGGATCAACGCCGCACTGCTGCGCTGCGACCTGACGATGGACGACCTGTTCGAGCGTTACGGCGGCCAGCCCAGTCCGGGTCGGGATGCCCTGCTGGACCGCGACCGCGACCTCGTCCGCGCCCACCGCCGGCCGAGCGGGACTCGCTTCGTCGGTCTGGACACCTCCGCGCCGGCGATCTCCTACGCGCTGGCCGCGGGTTTCCTCGACGAGGCCGTCTGCGCCGACCTGGAGCAGCGGGACCCCACCGAGGCCGAACGCGCCCGCCTCGACGGCGCCGACCTCGTCATCTCCACGGGCTGTATCGGTTATGTCAGCGAACGGACGCTCGCCCGGGTGGCCCGCGCGGCCGGCGACCGGCGACCCTGGATGGCCCACTTCGTGCTGCGGATGTTCCCCTTCGCGCCGTTCACCGAGACGCTCGACGAGCTCGGCTACGAGACCGTCCATGTCGACGGGGTGTTCCCGCAGCGGCGCTTCGCCTCCGCCCAGGAGCAGGAGCAGGTCCTCGACACGCTGGCCTCGGTGGGCGTGGACCCCCGCGGGCTGGAGACCGAGGGCTGGCTCTACGCCCAGTTGCATGTCTCCAGACCGCGCAGCGCCGCTGGCCGCGGGGCGAATCGGCCCGTCTTCGGCCAGCAGCCCGCCGGCACCCTGACCGGGCGGCGAACCTGACAACCGTGACGGCGAACCTGACAACCGTGACGGCAGACCTGACAACCGTGGCGGCGGACGCGAGGACTGTGGCGGCGGACCCGAGCGCCGTGGTGAGCCAGTCGGTACCACCCAGGGGTGGCGACGACCCGCACGATCCGGTCGTCTCATGGGACCCTCGAGCTCCGGCGGACCCGGCGACGCCGGACCCGACACAACCCGATCAGCGCCCCCGGCGGCGCGCTCGGACCAGGCCGGGACTCCGCGCCCAGTCGAGACACCGAGACCAGCCCCACCGCCGCGACCAGCCCCACCGCCACAGCCAGCCCCACCGCCACGACCAGCCGAGTCCCTGAGACCAGCCGAGCCCCCCTGAGACAAGCCGAGGCCCAGGATGAACGCGACCCCATCCGACCAGCGCACCACCGGAACCTTCGCCTACGACGACCTGCTGCCCCGGGTGCCGCTGCCCACGCTCGCGGCGAGCTGCGAGCGTTTCCTCGAGTGGTCCGCCCCCCTGCTCACCCCGGCCGAGCGCGCGACGACCGCGGCGGCCGTGACCGCCTTCCAGGGCTCCGATGGCCCCGGTCCGGTCCTGCACGCCGCGCTGGAGCGCTACGAGGCGACCGAGGGCGTGCAGAGCTGGCTGGACGACTTCTGGGACTCCCGTTACCTCGGCCGGCGGGACCGCATCGCGCTCAACGCCAACTACATCTTCCTGTTCACCGACGACGACGCCGCCGGCGCGGCGGAGCAGCCGCAGGTCGAGCGGGCCGCGGGCCTGATCGCGGCGGCCGTCGACTACAAGCTGCGCCTCGACGACGAGCGGATCGAACCGGTCCGGCAACGCGGTCAGGTGCTGTCGATGGCCCAGAACACCTACCTGTTCTCCACCACCCGGATCCCCGGCGCCGTGCAGGACACCGTGCGCACCCCGTACAGCGACGCCTGGCCCGGCCCCTCCCCCGCGCGCCACATCGTGGTCCTCCACCGGGGGAACATCGTCCGCCTCGACGTGGTCGGCCCGGACGGGCACCCGTACACGCTCGACGACCTCGCCGCGGGCCTCACCGCCGTGCTCAAGGCGGCGCCGACGCGGGTACCGGCCGACGCCGCGGTCGGCCAGCTCACCACGAAGGCGCGCGCCGCCTGGGCGCAGAGCCGGGAGCGGCTGTCCGCCCTCGACCCAGCCAACGCCGCCGCGCTTGACACCATCGAGACCGCGTTGTTCTGCCTCTGCCTGGAGGAGGCCACGCCGGCCGACAACCTCGCCGCCTGCGACCAGCTCCTGCACGGCGACGCCGGCAACCGCTGGTTCGACAAGGCCGTCTCGCTGATCGTGTTCCCGGACGGCCGGGCGGGCATCAACGTGGAGCACTGCGGCCTGGACGGCACGACGATCCTCAGCTTCGTCGACGACCTGCTGTCCACCTCACCGCAGGAGCACTCGGCGAGCTCCGGTGCCCAGCCGCAGGGCCTGCCCGCCGTCGAGCCCGTCGGGTTCGTCCTCGACGCCGACCTGCGTGCGGACATCGCCGACGCCGGCGCGTCGTTCACGGACTTCGCCGCGGCGACCGCCTCGACCGTGCTGTCCTTCGACGACTTCGGCCAGAACCGGGCCAAGGCGCTGCGGACCTCGCCGGATGCCTTCGTCCAGCTCGCCTACCAGCTCGCGCACGTCCGGGCCAAGGGGCATGTGGGCGCCACCTACGAGTCGATCGCGACGCGGCAGTGGCGGCGCGGACGCACCGAGGCGATGCGGGTCGTCACCCCGCAGATCCATCAGTTCGTCGCGGCGATGCAGGACCCGGCCGCCGACCCGGCGGCGAAGCGGGCCGCGTTCCGTGCCGCCGCCGACGCGCACGTGCGCCGCGCGAAGGACTGCCAGGCCGGGCGCGCGCCCGAGCAGCATCTGTGGGAGCTGCAGTTCATCGCCCGCCGCCGCGGCGCCGAACTCGGGGTGAGCGAGCCGATCGCGCTCTACGACACCCCAGGTTGGTTGAAGACGCGTGACGACTTCCTGAGCACCAGCTCGGCGCCGTCGGTCAACGTCGAGTTCTTCGGCTTCGGCTCGACGAGCAGCCAGTGCATCGGCGTCGCCTACGTGCTGCTGCCGGACCGGTTCAACCTCTACCTGAGCACCCCACGCGCGGTCGCCGACGGCCTGCACGCCTTCGCCGAGCAGCTCACGATCGCCCTGCGCGAGCTGCAGGACCTCCTCGCCGACGAGCCGCCCGCGCAGTGACGCCGCCCGCGCAATAGATCCTCCCGCCCGGCCCGGCCCCGCCTCGGTTGCCGGGCCGGGCGGGACCCCCGCGGAACGCGCGGGCTCGACCCTTCCGTCAGCGGCGGCGGTCCTGGGGGAGGCGGGTGGGGCCGACGTGGCGGTCGAGCCAGTCGCGCAGGACGCGCATGTCACGCCAGGCGGCGGCGACGCGGTCGACGCATTCGGGCTCGGCGAGCCAGGGCGGCTCGCCGAACTCGCGGTGGACGGTGAGCGTGCGGTGCCGCAGCAGCTCGATGCGCGGATGGTCGGCGTCGTAGCCGCGCGGACGGGTCTTCAGTCGGGTGCCGGAGATCTCGTAACCGTCCTTACGCAGGCCCGCGACGACGGCTTCGAGCTTCGGGCCGGTGACGTCGTCGGCGACCGCGGCCCGTAGCCGCTCCACCTGGTCCGGCGCGGTCTGCCAGTAGCCGGTGGCGACCATCAGCCCGGCCGCGGACACCTGGACGTAGCCGCCGTGCTCGTTGTGGGCGCCGATCACCGTCTTGTACGGCGACTTGTCCTTCGAGAAACGGACGTCGCGGTTCGGCCGGAACAGGTGCGGCTCGCCGAACTCCGGTTCCAGGGCGTCGAGCAGGGCGACCATCGGGCCGCGCACGGCCTTGGCGTACATCTCGCGATGGTCCGTCCAGTACGCCTTGCTGTTGTCGGCCTCCAGCCCGTCGTAGAAGACCAGGGCTTCCGGCGGAAAACCGGTGAACTCCGACATCGGTACTCCTCACGTCGACGGACAGGACGGACCGCTCCAGCCGCGCGACGGCCGTTCGCGCTCGGGCCGCAGCCTATGACCGGGCACCGACAGAACCGGCCGGAACCCCACGGCCGCGTCATCCACGCCGCTTTCGGTCGGGCGGGAGCGCCGCCGGTTTTGGACGTCGGGCGCGGGTAGGGGACCCGACATACCGGCGTTGGCAGCGGCGGGCGTTGGCACCGGCGGGCGTTGGCACCGGCGGGCGCGGACAGCGGCCGGCGTGGGCAATGGCGACGCGCGACGAGAGGAACGGCTTCATGAGCCAGACCGTGGGCGACTTCATCCTGGCCCGGCTGCGCGACTGGGGCGTCGAGCACGTGTTCGGCTATCCCGGCGACGGCATCAACGGGCTGCTCGCCGCCTGGGGGCGGGCCGAGAACCGACCGCGGTTCATCCAGGCCCGGCACGAGGAGATGGCCGCGTTCTCGGCGGTGGGGTACGCGAAGTTCTCCGGGAAGGTCGGGGTCTGCGCGGCGACCTCCGGGCCGGGCGCGATCCACCTGCTCAACGGGCTGTACGACGCCAAGCTCGACCACGTCCCGGTGGTCGCGATCGTCGGCCAGACCAACCGCAGCGCGATGGGCGGCTCCTACCAGCAGGAGGTCGACCTGCTCAGCCTGTTCAAGGACGTGGCCAGCGAGTACGTGCAGGTCGTCAACGTCCCCGAGCAGCTCCCCAACGTCCTGGACCGGGCCCTGCGGGTCGCCCTCGCCGAGCGGGCCCCGACCTGCGTCATCCTGCCCGCGGACGTGCAGGAGCTCGACTACTCCCCGCCGACGCACGCGTTCAAGATGGTGCCGTCCAGCCTCGGGGTGCGCTGGCCGGCGGTGTCCCCCGACGACGCCGGCGTGCGGGCCGCCGCGGAGCTGCTCAACGCCGGGAAGAAGGTGGCGATCCTCGCCGGCCAGGGAGCCCGCGGCGCCCGGGCGGAGCTGATCGAGGTCGCCGACCGGCTCGGCGCCGGCGTCGCGAAGGCGCTGCTCGGCAAGGACGTGCTGCCCGACGATCTGCCCTTCGTCACCGGCGCCATCGGCCTGCTGGGCACCCGGCCGAGCTACGAGCTCATGCGGGACTGCGACACGCTACTCACGATCGGTTCAAGCTTCCCCTACACCCAGTTCCTGCCCGATCTGCACCAGGCCCGCGGCGTGCAGATCGACCTCGACGCCCGCTACATCGGGATGCGCTACCCGTACGAGATCAACCTGGTCGGGGATGCGGCGGCGACCCTGCGGGCGCTGCTGCCCCTGCTCGACCGCAAGGAGGACCGCTCCTGGCGGGAGACGATCGAGGGCAACGTCGCCCGCTGGTGGGAGACCGTCGAGCGGGAGGCGCACGTCGAGGGCAAGCCGATCAACCCGATGCGGCTGTTCTGGGAGGCCTCCGCCCGGCTGCCCGACAACACCATCCTGGCCGCCGACTCCGGCTCGGCGGCGAACTGGTACGCCCGCGACCTGCGCCTGCGCGGGGACATGCGCGGCTCGCTGTCGGGGACGCTCGCGACGATGGGCCCCGCCGTGCCGTACGGGATCGGCGCGAAGTACGCCCACCCGGACCGGCCGGTCGTCGTGTTCGAGGGCGACGGCGCCATGCAGATGAACGGCCTGGCCGAGCTGCTCACCATCGCCCGCTACTGGCACGAGTGGTCCGACCCGCGGTTCGTCATCGCCGTGCTGCACAACAACGACCTCAACCAGGTCACCTGGGAGATGCGGGCGATGCAGGGCGCGCCGAAGTTCACCGAGTCGCAGACGCTGCCCGAGGTCTCCTACGCCGACTTCGCCCGCGCGGTCGGCCTCGGCGGAATAGCCGTCGACGAGCCCGGCCAGCTCGGCCCCGCCTGGGACCGGGCACTCGCCGCCGACCNCCCGACCGTCCTCGACGTCCGCACCGACCCGGACTTCCCCCCGATCCCGCCGCACACCACCTTCGAGCAGGCCAAGGACGCCGCCGAGGCCCTGCTCAANGGCGACGAGAACCGCTGGGGCATCATCTCCGCCGGCCTGCGCACCAAGGTTCAGGAACTCCTCCCCCACCGCGCCTGACGCACCAGAACTTCCGTCCGGCACCCGGCCTGGCCTCCATTGCGGGTCCAGGTGAATCGAGAAGGACCGGGCGGCCGATGGAGGTCACCGGCCGCGATGCGAGCGCGGGCGTGACGCTCCCAGACAGCGACGTTCATCAGGACGGGGTCCACAGGAAAGTGCCTGCTTCGTGGAGGTGTCGTCGGATGACGGTGGCGGTGAAGGTGTCCTGGTCGAAACTCGGCATCCACGTGGTGGCCTGTTCCAGGTACCAGGCGATGATCCACAGCCGGTGCCAGCCCAGCGCCCACCGTTCCGCCGGCAGGCCCGCGCGGGAACGGGACGCCTCTGCCGCCCCGCCGGCCCTGATGTAGGCCCAGATCAGCCGTCGCAGGCTCGCCGAGTCCGCCGGCTGCTGGGTTCCCTGCCAGGAAGCCAAGTCGAGCAGGCCCGGCCCGATGAAGGACCGCGCCCAGTCCAGCAGGTGCCATCCGTCGTCGCGGACGTGCAGGCTGGTCGGGTGGAACTCGCTGTGGCACAGCCCGAACGGTGCCAGTTCGACGCCGTCGGCGAGGCGATCGGCGTGATCGGCGAGCCGCGCCAACGGCTCGTCCAGATCGGTGCTTTCCGTCCATCGTCCCGCTGCCCGCAGCTCCTCCAGCCCGGCGATGGCCTGACCTGGCAGGGCGGTCAACGCGACCCGGTCGAGAACCGGCAGCGCATCGGCGGGTTTCGCCTCGTGCACCGTGACCGCCGCGGTAGCTGCGTCGGCCATGGTCGCTTCCCGGTCCGCATCGCCGAGGTCCTCCATCAGGACGCCGAGCCGGCCGCCGCGAACGACGCTGGCGAATACCACCGGGACGGGAACACCCTGTCCGCGGACGTGTCGGAGTACGTCAGCCTCTGCCGTGAACGGCTCCCGCGCCCACTTGAAGATCATCTCACGATCACCGGCGAAGCGGACCCGTTCCACTCCGGACAGCGCCCAGGCCCGGACGTGGACCCGAGCGACCGGCGATCCCAGATGGGCCAGTTCGGCCAGGTCAGCCAGGAGCGGGGACAGCGCATCCATGAGTGTCTCTCCGAGGGGCTCGCCGCAACGAGCGGGACGGGACCGGCCGGTGAGGCGGGGTACCGTCTCCGGCCGGTCGGCTGGAGGGCAGGGGCAGGCGGCCGGGACGGGTCCGGTGAGGGCGAGGATCCGATCGATCCAGTCCCGCTTGAACGCGCCCAGGTCGGTGCGGAATCGGGTCAGATCGACGCCGTAGGGCACGACGGCCCCGCCGGACATGTTCGGTGACGACTGGCAGCCGTGGACGAACCGGCCGCCGAGGGCGGCATGCGCCTTCACGGTGGTGAGTCGCCGGTACTCGTTGAAGAAGCCTCCGCGGTAAAGGGCGTCGATCCGCTCGGCGTCGTCCGCGTCGAGATCGAACACCACCCGGGCAGTGGTGGGGAAGAACCACGCCGGTCCGATGTCGGAGATCTCCTCGGACATCTCCACCCGATTCAGCGCCGCCAGGGCCGCTGACTCCCGCGGGATGCGAAGGTCCTTCTCGGTGACGTCGCCGAGGTCCAGGTCGTCGAGGGTGTCCGGGGAGAACAGGTGGCCGTACACCTGATCCGCCGTGTGCAGGACGGCCGCCGGGTCGATCGGCAGCGGAACTGGGGATGAGCGGAGCGCAGATCGTCTGCGCCATCTGATCCCCTAGAGCCACGCGCCTGCGCGGTGCCGCCCAGCGGACGTGTAATCAGCGGGTTGCGGGCGCACGTCAGTGGAAGCGGGGCAGGATCTCGCGGCGGTAGAAGTCGAAGAAGCCGGCCTGCTCAGGGCCGATCTGGGTCACGTAGACCTCGGTGTAGCCGGCGTCGACGTACTCCTGGACCGCGCGGACGTGCCGCTCGACGTCCGGCCCGCAGACCGCCGACGCGGCGGCCATCTCCTCGGTGACGAGCGCGCTGGCCTGTTCGAAGTGCGCCGGCGTGGGCAGTTCCTGGGACAGTTCGCCCGGCAGCGCGCTGTTCGGCCACAGCGCGTGGACGGTCTTGCGGGCCTCGGCCTCGTCCTGCGCCCAGCAGACCTTCAGCGAGCCCTGCTTGGGCCGTCCAGCGCCGCCCGCCTCGTCGAACAGGTGCAACAGGTCGGCGTCGGGAGCGACCCCGCAGTACCCGTCGCCGATCCGCGCCGCCAGGCGGACCGCGGCCGGGCCGAACCCGGAGACATACACCGGCGGCGGGTCGGCGGGCAGCGAGTACAGCCGCGCCCGGTCGACCGTGTAATGCCGGCCGCGGTGGTTGACCATCCCGCCGCGCCACAGCTCGCGGATGACGGCGACGGCCTCCTCCAGCATCTCCAGGCGGACCTCGGTGGCCGGCNAGCCGTCGCCCAGCACGTGCTCGTTGAGCGCCTCCCCGGAACCCACGCCGAGCTGGAAGCGGCCGGGCAGCATCGTCGCGCAGGTCGCCGCGGCCTGCGCGATGATCGCCGGATGGATCCGCACGGTCGGGCAGGTCACCGCGGTGGTCAGCGGAACGCGCTCGGTGACCTGCCCGATCGCGCCGATGACCGACCAGACGAACGGTGCCTGTCCCTGCGCGTCGTTCCAGGGATGAAAGTGGTCGGAGATCCACAGACCGTCGAAGCCGGCCTGCTCGGCGGCCTGTGCCTGCCCGACCAACGCCCGGGCGCCGTGCTCCTCGCAGGACAGCGCATACCCGACGAACGACATCATCCTCACCTCGGCATCCCTGCGTGTCGGCATCCCTGTATGTCGACATCCCTGCGTGTCGGCATCCCTGTATGTCGGCATCCCTGTATGTCGGCATCCCTGTATGTCGGCATCTCGGCGTGTCGGCATCTCGGCTCGTCCGCCCTTGGGGGTGCCGCCACCGCAAGCCGCCAAACATGCAGGGCCGGCCGTACAGGCGACGCCGGACGCCCATCCGACGCCGGACGCGACGCTGCGCNCGAAACCGCGGCGGAACTCGCCGGGACGCCCGGTCGCGCGGATCGGGACGCGGCGTTGACAGGATGCGGCGGGTGCACCCCGGACTGGAACCGACGCCGAGCGTGACCAACGCGGCCGGGGTCGCCGCTCGCCGCGCCCCACCCGGCGCGCACAGAGACGTGGCTGCGGTCTCCGCGACCGACGTGCGGATCCGGCGCGGGGCGCGCCGGCGGGGCCGCGGCGGTCACCTTGTCATCCACGGCGTCTCGTTCACCGTGCCCCGCGGCAGCGTGACGGGGGTGATCGGGCCGAGCGGCGGCGGCAAGACCACGCTGATGCGGGCGATCGTCGGGGTCCAGAGCGGGGTGGACGGGGACCTGCGCGTCCTCGGCTACGCCGCCGGCGATGCCTGCCTGCGCCGGCGGGTCGGCTACGCCACCCAGGCCGCGTCGGTGTACGGCGACCTGACCGTGCGGGAGAACCTGCGCTACTTCGCCGCGCTCGCCCAGGCCGACGACCCCGACGACCCCACCCGCGCGCCCGGTTACCTCGACGCGCTGCTGGCCCATGTCGGCCTCACCGAGCAGTCGTCCAGGCTGGTCAACCACCTCTCAGGCGGCCAGCGCTCGCGGGTGTCGCTGGCCGTCGCGATGATCGGCGGCACCGACCTGCTCGTCCTCGACGAACCCACCGTCGGGGCCGACCCNCTGCTGCGCCGACGGCTGTGGGCCGACTTCCGCCAGCTCGCCGAGCGCGGCACGACAATCCTGGTCAGCTCGCACGTGATGGACGAGGCGATCCGTTGTGACCGCCTGCTGCTGCTCTACGAGGGGACGCTGCTCGCGCAGGGCACACCGGCGGACCTGCTCGCCGCCACCGCCTGCGCCGACCTGGAGGAGGGCTTCCTACGCCTCGTCGAGGCGCCGAACCGGCTGGCCGGGGCCGGGGCCGGCGACCGCGCCGGTCCGCAGGCCCGACCCGCGCCGACCACACCCACTGGGGGCGCCACCGAGGCGCCGCGCACCCCGAATCCACCGCCGGACCATCCCCCCGGCGTCGCACCCTGCCCGCGCCGCAAGCCCATCGACGAGCTGCGCACCGGCGCCACGGCCGCCCGGGTGCTTCGCCAGCTCGGCCGCGACCGCCGCACCCTCGCCCTGGTCCTGTTGCTGCCGCCGGTGCTGCTGCTGACGTTGCGCCTGCTGTTCCACCGGTCCCCCGACACCTTCGACCGGGTGGGCCCTGCGCTGCTCGGGATCTTCCCGCTCATGACGATGTTCTTCGTCACCTCCGTCGCGATGCTGCGCGAGCGCACGTCCGGCACGCTGGAGCGGCTGCTGACAAGCCCGGTCGGCCGCGGGGACCTGCTCGTCGGCTACGGGCTGGCGTTCGCCGTGCTCGCCGCGACCCAGGCCGCGTTCGCCACCGCGCTGACCGTGGGTGCGCTCGGCCTGACCGTGCGGGGATCGGCCCCCATGCTCTTCGTGGCGGCCATCCTCAGTTCCTTCCTCGGCACCGCGCTCGGCCTGTGGATGAGCGTTTTCGCCCGTACCGAGTTCGAGGCCGTGCAGCTCATCCCGGCCGTGCTCATCCCGCAGTTCATGCTGTGCGGCATCCTGGTGCCGCGGCACGGCATGCTGCCGACGCTCGACGCGATCAGCACCGTCATGCCGATGACGTACGTCGTCGACGCCATGGCCCGGCTGTCGACGTCGCGGCACGTCGACCGGTGGCTGACCCGCGACATCCTGATCGTCACCGGCTGCACCCTGGCCGCCCTCGGCCTCGCCGCAGTGACGCTGCGCCGCCGGCACCCGTAGATCCGGGGCGAATGGAGGGACGGCGTCGCAAACGCCCCTGCCGACCCATCCCGGGTTGTTACGATCGCCACCGTCGTCCTCAAGGTGTTGCACCGTCGTCGATGTGGAGGGCCATCGTCGATGTGGAGGGATGCGGGCAAGGCTCGCCGACCGCCCACCAAACAGGCACCGGGTGGCGGGGCCGCCTCCGCCCAACAAAACCGGCACCGGGTGGCGGGACCGCCTCCGCTCGCCGCGGCCCCGGCATGGTAGATCGCATCGATCGGCCCCGGCAGCGGTCGGGTACGGCACATCCGGCCCGCCCGGCCCGGGAGAGCCACCCATATCGGGCTACCATCGACCTGCTGGCTGCCAGGCGTGCGGCGCCTCGGTGGATCCCTGTGGGGTTCGCCGGGCGAGAACCTCGGTGGCCCCCGGCGGGATACGCCGGTCAAGGTCGGGCTGATGCGGCATGGAGAGGACGGTCGGCGGTGGATGGATGAGTCCGGCCACGGATTCCCATCCGACGACGATCAGGGTGGTCCGCCGGCCACCCGCCTGCCGCGGCGGCCGAGCGGGCGACCTCCGGTGACCCGCGTCGAGCCGGGTCCCGCGACCACGCAGACGACCCAGCGCCTCACCGCGCCGCGCCCGCGCCGCTCGGACGCGCCCCCCTCGGACCCGAACGCCGCGCCCCGCGACCAGGACCAGCTCACCGATCAGGACCTGCCCGCAGGCCAGGCGCAGCCGCCCAACCAGGAACGGCGGACGGACCAGAAGCGCCCGGCAGACCGGCACCGGCCCGCAGAGCAGCACCGTCAGACGGAGCAGAGCTCGCCGACGGAGCAGCGACGCTCCGGCCCGCCGCCCCCGTCCAGTCCGGCGAGTCCGGCGAGTCCGGCCGAGCTCACGTCGACGACCGAGCTGGCCGCGTTGCGCCGCCGTCTCGGCATGCCCGAGGTCGCCGAGGCCCGCCGGACCGAACACGAACGCCGGGCCGCGCAGGACGACGGCTCGGGCCGGCGCGACGACGGCCGGGCCGAGGGCACCGGCCCCGGTCGAGACCGCCACCGTGGCCGCGATCTGGACCGGGATCCCGCGCTGTATCCCATCGGCCGGGCCCAGCGGGCCAGAGAGCATCGTCAGTACGCCGACCGCAGCCGGGTCGCCGACCGCGGCCAGGGCACCGGGGGCAGTCAGGGCGCCGAAAGCGGTCGGGTGGCCGAGAGCGGTCGGGTGGCCGAGAGCGGGCCGCAGCGCGGGCGCCTCGAGGAGTCGGAGACCGCCGCCGACCACCGGCAGGGGCACGGATACGGCCACGGCCGCGAGTTCGGCTACGGCAACAGCTACGGACGGGGCCGGGGCTCCGGCCGGGAGGGCACCGCCGGGCGGGACCTGGGCCCACGCGGCGAGCCACCCGTGCGCGAGCACGGCGGGGGTGAGTCGAACCCGGCGCGCCGGGTCGAACCGTTCGATCACGAGCGGACACAGATCATCCGCGGGCTGCGCGTGCGTCGGGTGCCCGGGGCGGACAGTTTCCGTCCCACCCACGCGCCCACGGCCGAGGGCCTGATCCCGATGTCCGGCACGATGACCGGCGAGTTCTTCCTCGGCGGCCTCAACCGGCCGGATCCGGCGATCGACGGCCGGGGCGGTGCCGGCGCGGATGGAGCGGCCGGCGGGACGTTGGGCGCGCCCGCCGGGACGGCCGTCGCGAACCGTCCCGAACCGGTCGACTACGGCCTCGCGGACCTCAGCGAGGACGCCGGCGTGGGCGGGCGGCACCGCGTCGAGCGGACGACCCGCGGATCGAGCCGGTCCCGGGCGATCTGGACGCTCGTCGACCAGGTGCTCTCCAGCGGCACGAACGCCGTGATGTCGTTCATCATCGCCCGCAGCGTGAGCTCGTCGGAGTTCGGCGCGTTCGGTGTGGCGTTCGCGATCTTCTCGCTGATGATCGGTTTCTCGANGGCCGCGGGCACCGCGCCGCTGGGCATGAAGTTCGCGGACGTGTCGCCCCGGGTGTTCCGGGCGGCGGGTGCCGCGGGCACCGGCACCGCCTTCGTCATCGGACTNCTCTCCGGGGCGGTGACGCTGGCCGTCGGCCTCGCACTCGGCGGCGGCGTCGGCCATTCCCTGATCGCGATGGGACTGGTGTTCCCGGCGCTGCTGCTCCAGGACGCCTGGCGGCAGGTGTTCTTCGCCGAGGGCCGGCCGGCGGCCGCCGCCGCCAACGACGGAATCTGGGCGATCGTCCAGTTCGGGGCCATCCTCCTGCTGATCGTCCGCGATGTGTCGACCTCGTGGGCGATGCTGCTGGCCTGGGGCGGTGCGGCGGCCGTCGCGGCCATCCTCGGGATCTATCAGGCCGGCTTCCGGCCCGCGACGAACCAGGTCCGGTCCTGGATCGTCGAGCATCGCGACATCAACGGCTACATGAGCGCGGAGTACCTCACCGTCCAGGGCGCCCAGCAGGCCTCGACGCTGCTGCTCGGCACCCTGGGGGCGATCGACCTCGTCGGCGCGCTGCGCGGCGTGCAGACCCTGCTCGGACCGACGACGATCCTCGCCGTCGGGATCGTGAGCTGGGCCGTCCCGGAGTTCTCCCGTCGTAAGGACATGTCGGCCGGGGCGCGGCTGCGCGCGGCCTACGCCCTGTCGGGAGTGATCGTCGCCGTCGGCGTGGTCTGGGGAACGATCTTCCTGTTCCTACCGACGAGCATCGGCCACTCCCTGCTCGGCGACACCTGGGGGCAGACCCATCATCTGCTGGCACTGTCGATCGTGCAGCAGACGGGGCCGGCGGCGACGGTGGGGCCGGCGTGCATGCTCTACGCGATGGGGCAGGCCAAACTCACCTTCCGCGCCAATGCCATCCTGGCCCCGCAGCTCCTGCTCTACCCGATCATCGGGCTGGAGCTCGGCGGCGCGTCCGGGGCGGTCATCGGCTACATCGCGGCGTTCTGGATCACGGTGCCGTTCTGGTTCCTGCTGGTCCGCCGGGTCGCCCGCGAGATGGAACAGGACGGCGCCCCGAGCATCGCCACTGCGGAGCCAGCCGATGCGGCTCCGGCCGGATCGGAACCGGCCGAATCGAACGAGCCCGGATGAGCCACATCGTGTCCGGCCCCACCAAGGGGGGTCAGGAAAATCTTCCGATCACGACCGGTCCGCCGGGGGGCGGCGACCATATAGGTAGGATCTCGACCGGCGTCGAGACCGTTCCGGTGAATGCCGCCTGGACCCGGGCCAGGCGGGGGGGTTGAGATGATTCTGCGCATCCTGTATCGATCCGTTGGTTCGGAGAACGCGAAGAACCGACCGGCGTTCTACAGCAAGCGGCTGGCGCTCGCGTCCCTCCTGCGCGCCGTCGAGAAAGTCGAGATCCCGACGAGGATCGTCTTCGTCAACGACGGTCCGATGCCGGCGGATCGTCTTTCGATGATGGCGGAGGCCGGCGAGGTCGTCCCGGTCACGTGCGGCAGTAATCGCGCGTCGTATCGCCACGTCCTACGCATGCCCAGGCTTCGCCGCTGGGCCGCCGACGATCTCGTCTGGCTCGCGGAAGACGACTATCTGTACACGGAGAACTCGCTCTCCGCGCTGGTCTCCGCCNCCACCGCCCGCCCGGACGTCGAATACTTCACCCTGTACGGCACGTCGCGGCTGGCCGCCACCTCCACCCGGCGACGCCCGCAGGTCACCGACGACGGCAGCATCCACGAGCACGCCCCGATGATCGAGGGGGTGACCTGGGCTCGCACCGCCACCACGACCAGCACCTTCGGTCTGCGCGTCGGCACCCTCGTCGAGGACGAGCTGCTGCTGCGCTCGATCCCCTTCGTCGGTGGCGCCTTCGACCGCGCGACCTGCCTGACGCTGCAGGGTTTCCAGCCCTTCCGGCTGCCGGAACTGGGCGGTGAACCACCGTTGGTGGCGCCCTCGACGGCCGCCGCGCGGATCGCCCGCCGGGCGGCGCTGACCGGGCTGCGGGCCACCCTGAACGCGGTGGCGCTGGCCCGACCCGAGCGGCGGCGGCGGACCCTGCTCGTCCCCGCGCCCTCCCTGGCCACGCACATGGAGCTGGGTGCCGCACTCGTCCCCGGCCACGACTGGCCCGTGGAGGCCGACGGCGTCCGGGCCTGGCTGGAGTCCCGCAGCGCGAACCCGGTGGAGCCGACGACGGAGCCGAGCCCGGCGCAGCCGACCCAAGCGCAGCCGACCCAGCCGCAGCCGGCCCACGCGCAGCCGGCCCAAGCGCGGGCAGCCCACACGCGGGCGACCTCCTCGGTGGGTGCGAGGCCCAGCACTGCAGCGGCGAGCGAGAGAGCGACCGCCGCCGGAGGGCTGGCGCCGACCGCCACAGCGGGTGGGCCGGCCGCGGGCACGACCGCGCCGGGCGTCCTGGTGTCCGGCACCGCCCCGCGGTCCGTTCCCATGGGCGGCGCGGCCACGTCCGCGTCGCCGACCGCCGGGCTGTCGCCGCTGGCGGCGGCCGATCAGTCGTCCGCACCGGGCGCCGGCGTGACCTCGCCCACCGCGGCGCCGGTCCTCCGCAGGCCCTCCGTAGCGTGAGAGTGCGACGCCGGTCGCGATTGGTCTCGCTGTCGCTGCTGCTGGTCTCCGTACTGCTGACCGCCGGGCTCGCGGCGTGCTCCGGTTCGTCGAAACCCNCACCCGGCCCCGTCGGGGTGCACTGGGTGTCCGGCGCCAACGGCAACTATCCCGCCGACGTCAACGCCTGGGGAGCGTTCACCGGCCGCCAGGTCGGGCTCGCGATCGTCTTCACCGAGCGCAAGGACTGGTACAACATGGTCTCGGNGGACTGGCCGACAGCGGCCTTCACCCGGGACAAGTTCCCGGGTGAGCTGTCGATCGCGCAGCCGCCGTTCCCCCGCGACGGCAACGAGGGGACCTGTGCGAGNGGCGCCTACGACAACTACTGGCGAACGTTCGGCGCGACGCTGACGAAGTTCGGCCGCGCGGACGCCTACATCCGGCTCGGCTGGGAGTTCAACGGCGATTACATGTACTGGCACGTGCGCAATGTCGAGACCTGGAAGGCGTGCTTTCGTCGGACCGTGACCGCGCTGCGCTCGACCGCGCCGGCCGTGAAGATCGACTGGAACATGAACGCCCACACCGACAAGCTGCCCGGGAGCGGGCGGGACGTGTGGGACGCCTATCCCGGCGACCAGTACGTCGACGTCGTCAGCATCGACTCCTACGATTTCTTCCCCACGTCGGTCAGCGAGAAGAGCTGGAACCGCCAGTGCCACCAGCGGTCCGGACTGTGCACGGTGATCAAGTTCGCCCATGATCACGGCAAGAAGTTCGCCGTCCCAGAGTGGGGGGTGGTCCGGTCGGAGGGCGGCGGCGGCGACAACCCCTTCTACGTCCAGAAGATGTATGAGACGTTCGCCGCCAATGCCGCAAATCTGGCCTACGAGGCGTACTACAACAACTCCGAGGCGAAGAACGTCCGTTCGTCGCTCTACCAGCCGGATCTGAACCCCACGTCGTCGAAACGCTATCTGAAGCTGTTTGGCCCCGCCTCGCCCGGCACCGGCTGACCACGCAGCTCGCCGCACTGCCCCCGGTGCGGCCGAGGTCCTCGGCGACCCGGGCCACCACCAGGTACTCCTGCACCGAGGCGGGGACGAAGGAGAACCGGTCGTCGTCCCCGCGGACGAGCAGGCTGTCCGAGCCGGCGGGCACAGCCGATCGCCGGTCCGCCCGGACCTGCACGCCTTACTCGGCGGCGGTGAGCAGGGCTCGGATGCGCTCGGGGCCGACCGCCAGCAGCAGGGTGGGCAGGCGCGGNCCGGTGTCGCGGCCGACCAGCAGCCGGTAGATCAGGACGAAGAACGCGCGCTGGGCCTGCTTGAGCTCGGCGGTGGCCGGTGCGTCGGCGGGCAGCCCGCGCAGCAGCTTGGGCACGGCGTAGGTCAGTGTGGTGAGCCCGTCCAGCGACCAGTCCTCCTCGAGGCCGTCGACGAGGATGGCGAGGGCCTTGGTCTCGTCGGCGCTCAAGCCCGCCAGCGCCGCCCGGTCCGGCTCGGTCCGCACGATGGTGCGCTGCTCGGCGGGCACGTGCTCGCCGGTCCAGGCCCGGGCACAGCCCAGCCGCGGCTGGAGGTCGTCGAGCGTGAACGGTGCCTGCCCCGTGCCGTCGGCGCCGCTCTCGCCGGGCGCGTCGCTGCCGCGGGCCTGGCGCAGGATCCGCAGGATCTGGGTCGGGTCGTCGGCGGTGATGTCGCAGATCGACGACAGCAGCCGGAAGGGGAACACGGTGCGCGGCGCGTCGACCGGGCCGCCCTCGACGGTCCCCCGCGAGCGCGCCACCACGGTGTCCTCCGCGGGTTCGGCCGTGCCGTCGCCGACGCGGCGGTTCAGCGCGTCCCACTCGTCGTAGACGCGCAGCACCTCCGCCCCGAAGTCGACGGTGATGGCCTGGTTCGGTCGGCGCCGGGCATAGATCCAGCGCACGATCGCCGGCTCCAGGATGTGCAGGGCGTCCGCGGGGGTGGGGGCCCCACCCGCCGATCCGGAGAGCTTGGCCCGCCCGCGGACCCCGACGAAGGAGTACGGCAGGTACACCGGCGGCTCGCCGCCGAACACCTCGCGGACGATGCTGCCGCCGACGGTGAAGCTCGACCCGGGCGAGGAGTGGTCCACCCCGCCGGCCTCGAAGGCGACGTTCTCGAAGGCCCAGCGCATCGGCCAGTCGACCTTCCACACCAGCTTGCCGTTCGCCGGCCCCCGCACGTCGAACCGGCCGTGGTTGCCGCAGGCGGAGCAGGAATAGTCGCCCTGGCCGGCCACCGGATCGAAGAACGCCACCACCGTCGTGTCGCGACCGCAGACCTCGCAGTAGGGCCGGAACGGGAAGTAGGCCGACGCCGACGCCGAGCCCTCGTCGTCGGCAGCCCCCTCGTCGGCGGCGACGTCGACGTCCGCCGGGGGGACGTCGTCGGCCCCGCCCGGCGCCGCCGCTCCCCGCCGCCCGCCGCGCCCGGCCCGGCCGCCGGGACCGGAACCGCCGGAACCGGAACCACCCGCCCCGGAACCATCCGGCCCGGAGCCGGCGGGTGCCGCGGTGGGCGATGGTTGCAGCGTGCGGTAGCGGCCGAGGATGCCGTCGATGGTGGGGGCGGCGGCGATCGCCCGGGCGATGCCGTCCGCGTAGGCACCCGAGCGGTACATCTCGGTCTGGCTGATCTCGCGCACCTCGATGCCGAGGCGACACAACGCGTCCCGGAACGGCGCCTTGAACCGCTCCGCCCAGCTCGGAAACTCGCCCCACGGATCGGGGACGGCCGTCAGCGGCCGGCCGACGTGTTCGGCGAAGTCGGCGGGCACCCCGGCGGGCACCTTGCGGAGCCGGTCGTAGTCGTCCCAGGACAGGATGTGCTCACAGGGCACTCCGCGAGCACGAATCTCCTCGGCGACGAGATGCGGGACGAGGATCTCCCGCAGGTTGCCGAGGTGAATGGGCCCCGACGGGCTGATCCCCGACGCGCAGACGACCTTCCCGCCCCCCGGGCGCCGCTGCGCCCGCTCGATCGCTTCGTCCGCGGCCCTGGTCATCCAGTCCCGGCGATCAACCACAGTCCCACCACATCCCGACGTCGAACCCTTGACAACAACCCTAACGGTCTCGCGCCGAGCCCCCGCCCCGGCGGCCTGCTCACCGTGCGCGGTGTTCGNGGGGGCTGACGCCGTAGTGGCGGCGGAAGGCGGTGCTCAGGGCGAAGGGGCTGCCGTAGCCGACCCGGCGGGCCACCGATCCGACGGAGGCGTCCGGTTCGCGTAGCAGGTCGGCGGCCAGTGCCAGGCGCCAGCCGGTGAGGTAGGCGATCGGGGGCTCGCCGACGAGATCGGTGAACCGGCGGGCGAAGGCGGCCCGGGAGGCTCCGCAGGCGGCGGCAAGCTCCGCGACCGTCCACGGGTGTTGGGGCGTGTGGTGCACCAGGCGCAGCGCCGGGCCCACGACCGGGTCGTCGTTCGCCCGCCACCACGCGGGGGCAGCCGCCTCGGCCCGGGCGAACCAGGTGCGCACGACCGCGACGACGAGCAGATCCAGCAGCCGGTCCAGCACGATCTCCTGACCGGGATCGTCCCGGCCGACCTCGCGGGCGAGCAGATCCACGAGCGGGGAGTCCCAGTCGCCGGCCCGGACCACGGCGAGCNCCGGCAGCGCGGTGAGCAGCCGACGGCTGACCTCGGTGCGCAACTGGTAAACGCCGGCCACCAGCTCGGCCGCGCCGTCGCGGCTGTTACCCCAGGCGCGCAGCCCGAGTTTCATCGACAGGTCGAGGCTCTCCCCGGACGGGGTGGTGCAGACCTGGCCGGGATGGATGACGATCTGGGCCGGGGTCGCCGGGTCGTCGGCCACTCGATACGGCTCGGGCCCGCGGATGACGATGACGTCCCCGGCGGTCAGGCGCACGGCGGGCCGGTCGTCGGGGACCACCCACGCGTGCCCGCGCACGATCGCGACGATGGCCAGCGGGGCCTCGTCCTGGATGCGTAGCGCGACCAGGGCGGGCTCATGGTCAGGCGCAGCAGGAAGGCACCGTGCGCCCGGGGGCCGTCCAGTAACCCNGCGATCGCGTCCATGCGGGAGATCGTAACGGCGGCCCAGCCCTCACCACACCGGATGGATGGACGCTCGCGTATGCAGACGAGCGTCCGGGCCATGGCTCGTCCCGATCGCGCGCATTTCACTGGATCACGACAGCTTCCGGCCCGGCCAGACAGGACGGCGCACATGACCTCCAGGGTTCTGCCCACGCTCACGCTGATCACCGCCGTCGGGGCGGCGGTCGTGGGCGGGGTGCTCTTCGCCTTCTCCGCCTTCGTGATGACCGCGCTGCGCCGGCTGCCGCCCGACCAGGGGCTCGCCGCGATGCAGAGCGTCAACCGCGAGGCCCCGACGGCCGCCTTCATGCTGGTCATGTTCGGTACCGCCGCCACCTGCGTCGTGCTCGGCGTCGCGTCGGTGCGTGATCCGCACGAGCCGGGGGCCTGGTACCGCCTGGCCGGGGCCGCGCTCTACCTGCTCGGGGTGCTGCTCACGATCGCCTACCACGTGCCCCACAACGACGCCCTCGCCCGGGTGGACCCGACCACCGCCGGCGCGGCCGACTCCTGGCTGCGCTACGCGGGCGACTGGACGGCCTGGAACCACGTCCGGACGCTGCTCTCGGTCGCCGGCGCGGTCGTCCTCGTCGCCGCGGTGCGAGTAGGCGACCGGGCCGCGGCGGCGCTCCCGGATCCGACCGGATGAGCAACGAGGCCGGCGCGGCGGAACCGGCCCCACGGGAGGCAGCGCCATCCCGCCTGTCAGACGGCGCCGCAGTGGGGGCGGGCGAAGGCGGTGCGGTAGGCGGTCGGGGTGAGCCCGGTGCGGCGCAGCAGGTGCTGACGCAGCGAGTCCGCCGAGCCCAGCCCGCTGCGCCGGGCGACATGATCCATCGTCAGGTCGGTGGTCTCCAGCAGCTCGCGGGCCCGCTCGATGCGCTGGTGCAGCAGCCACTGCAGCGGGCTGAGGCCCGTCTGGGCCCGGAAGCGCCGCCCGAGCGTCCGCTCACTGACGTGCGCGTGCGCGGCGAGGTCGGCGAGGGTGAGCGGCTCGTCGAGGCGCGCCAGCGCCCAGTCCCGGGTGCGGGCCAGGCCGCTGCCGTCCGGGCCGGGCAGCGGCGTCGGGAGGCGCTGGTTCTGGTCGCCGGCGCGCGCGGGGGCCGCCACCGCGAGGCGGGCCGCCGCGTTCGCGACCGCGCTGCCGTAGTCGCTGCGCACCAGGTGCAGGCACAGGTCGATGCCCGCGGCGAGCCCGGCCGAGGTCACGATCTGGCCGTCCTCGACGAACAGCACGTCCGCGCGGACGTCGACGGCGGGGAAGCGGCTGCTCAACGCCCCGGCCTGCACCCAGTACGTGGTCGCCTGCCGGCCGTCGAGCAGGCCGGCCTGGGCCAGGACGAACGCGCCGGTGCAGATCGAGGCGATCCGGCGGCCGGCGGCCNCCGCCGCCCGCAGCGCGGCCAGCACCCGCGCATCGGCGTCGACCCGGGCACCGGTGCCGGTGACGATGACAGTGTCCGCGCAGGCGACGGCGTCGAGCCCCCGGCTGACGGTGAGGCCCATCCCGCCACCGTCCCCTTCGACGGCGACCGGCCCGGGGTCGGCCGCGCAGACGACCACCTCGTAGCCGGGCCGGTCGGCGACGAACGTGGCGCCGAGGACGAGCTGGGGGATGGACAGGTCGAACATCGTCACCGGCGGCACGGCGATCACCGCGACCCGGTGCGGCGGGCCGGACGGGCCAGACGAGCCGGGGGTACCGGGGGTGGTGATCGCCGCGGGCATGGTTCCCATCATCACCGCGGCAGCGCGGCCCGATCCGATCATGGCGGAAACCTCCGGACATCTGGCGTCCGAAGGGCTGCCGCGGGTGCGCGGGCCCGACGAGGGTGATCCGGACGAGCCCGGTCCGCACCGGGACGCCCACCCACGAGGAGCAAGTAATGAGCCTGCACGTGATCGTCGGGGCCGGCGCGACCGGCATCGCCACCGCCCACCTCCTCGCCGACGCCGGGGATCAGGTCAGGCTGGTCACCCGCAGTGGCCGCGGCCCCCGCCGTCCGGGGATCGAGCTGGTGGCGGCCGACGCCACCGACGCCGACCGGCTGACCGAGCTGACCACCGGCGCGCGAACCCTGTTCGGCTGCGCCGCACCCGCCTACGACCGGTGGCCGGCGCTGTTCCCGCCGCTGGCCGCCGCGCTGCTGGCAGCCGCCGAGCGCACCGGCGCCGGCTACGTCATGCTCGGCAACACCTACGGCTACGGCCCGGTCGACGGGCCGATCACCGAGGACCGGCCGCTGGCCCCGATCACGGTCAAGGGGCGGGTGCGGGCCGCGATGTGGCACGACGCTCTGGCCGCCCACCACGCCGGCCGGGTCCGGGCGACCGAGGTGCGCGCGGCGGACTTCCTCGGCGCAGGCGCCTACTCGCTCTACAACCTGCTGGTCGCGCCGAAGATCCTCGCTGGCGCGCCCGCCGCCTTCCCGGGGGACCTCGACGCCGCCCACAGCTGGGCCTACGTCGGCGAGGTCGCCCGCGCCCTCGTCGCGATCAGCCGGGATGACCGCGCCTGGGGCCGGAGCTGGCACGCGCCGAGCGTGCCGCTCTCGGTGCGTGAGCTGTCCCGGCGGCTCGTGGCCGCCAGCGCCCCCGATACCGCCGACACCGCCGACACCGCCGAGGCGCGGGAGCCGGAGCTGGTCCGGTTGACCGCGGCGGAACTCGCCGCAGCCGGCGCCGCCGACCCCGTGACCGCCGAGGTGGTGGAGATGCTCTACCTGTACGAGCGNCCCTGCGTACTCGACTCGACCAGTACCGAACAGACGTTCGCGCTGCCCCCGGGCAGCCTCGACGTCGCGCTGGCCGAAACCGCCGCCGCGGACCCCGGCAACGGTCGCGCCGGCCTCCGCGGCGAAGGGCGGACGGTCCGGTGACCAGGGTTCCGCGCGGGCGGTACGGCCGCCGGGCGTAGCATGGTCGTTGACCGGGTGTACCGCGAGCGTCGACCAGCAGGCCGACCCAGCCACCGGTCGCAGCCATCCGATGGTCATCGTCATCGGAGTGAGGCGGCCGTCATGACGACGAGCCCGCATGTCCCTCTCACCGACCGCGCCGACATCGCTCGGTTCGATGACGACGGTGGCGCTCCGTCCCGGTTCACGACCTCGCATCCCGCGACGCCTCCGGCCGCGGCATCGCCCGCCAAGCCGGGCGGCGCAGACGTCGGGGATGGTGCGGCCGCGGCCGCGGCCCGCCTGACGTTGTCCCCGGACCGCGGCGAGGGTTCCTTTGACGGCGGCTGGTGGCCGCGGACGATGCGGCTCACCGACGAGCTGCCCGGCCTTCTCACCGCGCTGGCGGGCGCCGACGAAAGCGTCCGCCGGGTCTGCGTGAACGGCGACGCCTGGACGGCGATTCCCAGCCTGGCCGGTGGGTCCGGGCTGCCCCTGGTCCGGGTGGACTGGTTTCGAACCCTCGATCGGCGGGTGGTCACCGCGGGCAGCGACGGGGGCAGGCCCAGGCTGCGACTGCTCGTGATCCCGCCCGAGACCGCAGCCGGGCCGGCCCGGGTGCTGCTGCGCGCGGTCGCGGCCGGCGCGTTGACCGGTTCGCCCGGCGAGATCCTGCGGCAGGCCGGCGCCGAGGCCTCGACAGAGCACGGCGGGCCGATCAGCGCCGCGGTGCCGGAGTTGTCTCCGGCGCCCTCGGTGTCGCCCTGACCATGGGCGGGACGGCCAGGACGGCCAGGACGGGCGGGACGGCCAGGACGAGCGAGACAGGCGACATGGGCGTCCTTGCCGGCCGTGAGTGGCCCAGGCCGGCTGGCGGCGACGATCGGGGCCGGGTCGTCACCTGCGACCTGGCCTTCGACGTCCAGGAGCCCGCCGACATCGCGGTGCAGATCGCCCCCGCCGAGCGCGGCGGCCGCATGCACGCCGAACGCCTGGAGCTGGCGATCGACGGAGCCCCCCTCGCCCCGCCGGTCGAGCTGGCCGCGCCGCACGGCGGGCGCATCCACCTGCTACGAGTGCCCCGCGGACTGTTCGCGGCGTCCTACCGGGCGGACCTCGACAGTCCGCGCCCCCGTCCCGGCCCGCACCCAACCGGAGTGGCGGGCGACGAGCCCCTTGACCTGCAACGGCTGACCTACCTGCGCCCGAGCCGCTACTGCCCGTCGGACCATGTCGTCGGGCTCGCCGTGGCCGAGTTCGGCGCCCTGCCCCAGGGCCGGCCCCGGGTCGACGCCGTCGTGGACTGGATCCACCACCGGATCGGCTATGTCGCCGGCGCCAGCACGGTCCACGACACCGCCGAGGACACCCTGCTGACCGGGCAGGGAGTGTGCCGCGACTTCGCCCACCTGGGCGTCACCCTCTGTCGAGCGCTGGGGATACCCGCCAGGTTCACCGCGGTCTATGCACCCGGGCTGACTCCGATGGACTTTCACGCCGTCTTCGAGGNCTGGACCGACGGCGCCTGGCACGTCCACGACCCGACCCGGCGGGTTCCGCGTGACGGGCTGGTCCGGATCGCGACCGGCCGGGACGCCGCCGACACCGCGTTCGCCGCGGTCCTGGGCGGCATCGCCACCCTGCGGTCGGTCGAGGTCACCGCCACGGTGACCGGACTCCTGCCGGCCGACGACCACCGGGCCGAGGCCGTCCTCGCCTGATCCCCGCGGCCCGCGGCCCGACCTGTGCACGACCCGAAGGAATGGAAGGCCGCCATGAGTGACACCGACCCCGCCCGCCTGGACGAGATCGCATTCCATCTGCTCACCGCGCAGCGGGCCAGCCGTGGCATCCGCCGCCTCGCCAACGCCGCCGTCGAGATCGGCGAACCGGTGGACGCGGCAGGCGTCAGCGCGGTCCTCNCCGAGTTCCGTGCGGCCTACCGCGACGTGCACGCGGTCCTCGCCAGCGGCAACGCCGAGGACATCGTGTACCTTGCCGCCCAGCTCGATCGAACCTGATCGGGCCCGACCGGCTGGGCCGCCCCGGCGACGCGTTGCCCGCGCCGGGGCGGCGCAGAACGACCGCTCACCGGCCGGACGCCGGTGAGCGGGGCCCACGCGGTGCTACGCCAGGGTGGCGTCGAGGTCCTTGCGGATCTCCTCGGGGGTGACCGTCGGCTCGTAGCGGCGCACGACGTTGCCCTCGCCGTCGACGANGAACTTGGTGAAGTTCCACTTGACCTCGTCGGTGCCGATCGCTTCGGGCCGGGTCTTCGAGACGTGCTCGTAGAGGAAGCCGGACTCGGGCCCGAAGTCCCCGGGCGCCTCGGTGCGCAGGTACTTGAACAGCGGCGCGGCGCCGTCGCCGTTCACCTCGACCTTGCTCAGCACCGGGAAGGTGACGTTGTAGTTGGTCGAGCAGAAGTTCTGGATCTCCTCGTCGGTGCCCGGCTCCTGGCCACCGAACTGGTTGCACGGGAAGCCAAGGATCTCCAGGCCGCGGCCGTGCAGCTCCTGGTAGAGCGACTCGAGCCCCTCGTACTGCGGCGTCAGGCCGCACTTGCTGGCAACATTGACGATCAGGAGCGTCTGGCCGGCGTAGTCGCCCAGCGAGCGGCTGCTGCCGTCGGGGGTGTCGACGGTGAAATCGTGGACAGTCATGATCAACCTGACTCTCGTGACGGGTGATCCCGATCCTCACGGCCGATGGTTCGGCCGCTGAACAATCCTGACGCTACTCCGCCCCATGCCTTTATGTCACCATGTCGGGTGCATAATCGTGCGCCGATTCGGAGGGGAGCGGCCGTCTGGGATGCTCGGGTGGTCCGACGGCAGCGACCGATGGCGACGAACGAACAGGAACGCCCGACATGAGCATCGAACCCGACCTGCTGAAGATCCTTGCCTGCCCGGTCGACAAGGGGCCGCTGGAACTGGTCGACGGCTGGCTGGTCAACCCGCGGCTCGGCCACCGCTACGAGATCCGCGACGAGGTCCCGATCCTGCTACGGCCGGACCACGTCGACCCCGCGGTGGCCCGCGCCCAGCGCTGACCCGCACCAGACACAACAGCGGGGNCCGAGGAAGATTCCTCGGGCCCCGCTGTCACGTACGCGGCAGGGTCGCTTACTCCCGACCGAACTGCTCCCGCAGGCGACGCAGTGCTTCCTCGTCGATGGCGGACGCAGGCTGGTCGGACTGGGAGGAGGCGGTGTAGGAGGAGGGAGCGGCCGCCGCGGCGTCCGCCTCCTGCGCGGCCCGGATCTGGACCTGGTGCGCCTCGAAGCGGGACTGGGCCTCGGCGTACTGCCGCTCCCATTCCGCCTGCTGCTCCTCGTAGCCTTCCAGCCACTCCCCGGTCTCCGGGTCGAAGCCCTCGGGGTAGACGTAATTGCCCTGCTCGTCGTACTTGGCTTCCATGCCGTACTGGCTCGGGTCGAACGCCTCGCCGTCGACGGCCAGCCCCGACGCCTCGTTCGCCTGCTTGAGCGACAGACTGATCCGGCGCCGGTCGAGGTCGATGTCGATCACCTTGACCAGGATCTCGTCACCGACGTTGACGACCTGCTCCGGAATCTCCACGTGCCGCTCGGCGAGCTCGGAGATGTGGACCAGACCCTCGATGCCCTCGTCCACCCGGACGAACGCGCCGAACGGCACCAGCTTCGTGACCCGGCCGGGAACGACCTGGCCGATCGCGTGGGTGCGGGCGAACTGACGCCACGGGTCTTCCTGCGTCGCCTTCAGCGACAGCGAGACNCGCTCGCGGTCCAGGTCGACGTCGAGAACCTCGACGGTGACCTCCTGGCCGACCTCGACCACCTCGGACGGGTGATCGATGTGCTTCCAGGACAGCTCCGAGACGTGCACCAGCCCGTCGACGCCACCGAGGTCCACGAAGGCACCGAAGTTGACGATCGAGCTGACGACGCCCTTACGGATCTGACCCTTGGCCAGTTGGGCGAGGAACTCGGAGCGGACCTCACTCTGGGTCTGCTCCAGCCATGCCCGCCGCGAGAGCACAACGTTGTTACGGTTCTTGTCGAGCTCGATGATCTTGGCTTCGAGCTCACGCCCCACGTAGGGCTGCAGGTCGCGGACTCGGNGCATCTCCACGAGGGAAGCCGGCAGGAAGCCACGGAGGCCGATGTCGAGGATGAGACCACCCTTGACAACCTCGATGACGGTGCCGGTGACGACGCCGTCCTCGTCCTTGAGCTTCTCGATCGTGCCCCAGGCGCGCTCGTACTGGGCGCGCTTCTTGGACAGGATCAGACGGCCTTCTTTGTCCTCCTTCTGGAGGACAAGGGCCTCGACGTGGTNGCCGACACTCACGACCTCGTGCGGGTCGACATCGTGCTTGATCGACAGCTCTCGGGACGGGATCACGCCCTCGGTCTTGTACCCGATGTCGAGCAGAACCTCGTCGCGATCGACCTTGACGATGATGNCGTCGACGATGTCCCCATCGTTGAAGAACTTGATCGTCTTGTCGACTGCCGCGAGGAAGTCTTCGGCCGAGCCGATGTCGTTGACCGCTACCTGTGGTGTGGTCGGGCTCTGCGCGGTGGTCACGGTCTCCACGGGTCGTACGTCGGTGGTGCTCGTCAAGGGGTCGGCTCCGACTAGGGGTGGTCGTCCGCGCGAGGGCCGGATCGAACCGCCGGGACCGAGGGACAGAGACAACGCCAGAAAACGAAGAAACTGTCAGAACCGATAGCGACGCTCGAGTGGATCCGCTCGGTCTGAGACCCACGGACCCTCGTGCACAGACCCAAGTCTAGGGATGGGTGTCCGGAGTGGTCAACGGGAGCCGGCGTACGGACGCTTCCGAGCTGGCACTGCGGTCACGCTACGCAGACAGAAGCCGTCCATATGTAGCTATGTGCTGCCGCCCCGCCACGCTCGCGCGACGCTGGCCACGGCCAGCCCGTCCGCCGTCCGCGCGGCGAGCCGATCTCCGCCGCCCCCGCTCCCCCCGGACGGGCGCACACAGCACGGTGAGATCAAAGGAAAAATCATCATCAAACCGACATATTGGGCGATCGGTCGGGAAGGTCGTGCGGAGGCGGAAAGTGCGCGGGTACCCTCCCGGACGCGAGGTGCCGGGACGGAGGACCACCACAGCCTGGTAGGCGGGGCGCCCGCGCCGGGCAGAGGGCAGCCGCGATCGGCGGCGGCCGGCGGGCGGCCGGCGGCCACGATCGGCGGCGCGTCAGGAAGGCGGGTGCCAGGTCGGGCGACTGATCAGGCTCGGCCGGCCGGCCCGCGCTCGGCGCCACCCGACTCCGGACGCCCGCCCGGGCCGATCCACTCCAGCCCGTCGAGGCCGGGCCCCGACGGGCTGTCGGTACTGGGCCGTGACGGCCGGTCAGGATCGGGCCGAGGCGGCCGGTCGGGACTGGGCCGGGCCGGGTCAGGCCGGGCCGGCCGGTCCGCGCCGGACGCGACGCCGGGCTGTCCACGCCAGGCCCGCGGCACCCAGCCCTCCGCGGCCTCCCGCGCGTCGGCCTCCGCCGCGCCCGCCCCCGCCGGCCGCTGCCGGCCGCCCGGCCGGGCGGCCGACCCGGTCAGCAGTGGCACCGTCGGGCTATCCCCGGGCACGCCGGCGACCGCGACCGCCGCCCGGGCCCCCGGCACCACCCCCGGGAACACGCCGATCGGGCCCTGCGGCTGCGCACCTCCGCCGCCGGGCGCGGTGCCCGCGCCCGGTCCCACCCGCCCGCGGCGGCGTGCCACCCAGGCGTCCGCGCGCCGGGCCCAGCCGTGGGAAAGGCGGATGCAGGGCCGCTCGATGAGGTGGTGCGTCGCGGTGGCGACGGCCACCGTCAGCACGACGACGATCGCCAGGAACGGCGCATAGGGGATCTTCCACAGCCGCCAGCCGCTGTGCTCCAGCACGAGGTCGATGACGGTGGAGTGCCACAGGTAGATGCCGTACGAGATCGCGCCGAGGAACGCCAGCGGCCGGCTGGCCAGCAACGGCCGCACCGCACCACGGTCCTGGCGCCCGAAGACCGCTGGCAGCAGCAGGAAGAACCCGAACAGCCCGTACAGCAGGTGCCGGTTCATGTCCTGAGCCCGGTCGGGATCGAAGATCGGCACCAGCGGCAGACCGGCGTGCCTGCTCGCCACCCAGTAGATCAACGCCGCCACGGCCCAGCAGGCCGTTCCCGAGCCGGGCAGGCCCGCCCAGCGGGGCTGGCGGCCGAGCTGGGCGTACCGGGCGGAGACCACGGCGAGCGCCATCCCCATGGCGAACAGGTCCCACCAGACGGGCAGCCAGGCGTTCCAGCCGGACATCCAGGCCTGCCTGCTCGGGATGACCAGGAAGTGGATGACCTTCGCGGCCAGGAAGGTCACCGCCAACGCGGCCAGCTCCACCCGGACCTGGGCCTCGGGCGAGCGGCGGCGCCGGCCGAGCAGCCAGGCGTAGACGGGCACGGCGAGGTAGAACGCGACCTCGATATCGAGCGTCCAGGCCTGGGTGAGGNCCTGGATGGCCCAGTGATCCTGGTAGCCCTGCAGGAAGAACGCGGTCTGGAAGATCCCGGCGAGCCCGTGCACGCCGACCCGGTCGTCGCTGACCACGTTGAGGGTGACGGCGAGCGCCACCCAGTAGAGGGGGACGATCCGCATGAACCGCCGCACCAGGTAACCCGGTGCGGCGGCGGCGGGAACGCCCGCGAGCAGGGCCGCGACGAACGGGCGGTAGAGCAGAAATCCCGAGATCAGGAAGAACACCGCAACCCCGGCCTCACCGCGCGCGGTGTAGGGACCGAACCCGCTGCTGGTGGTGAACCCCGCCGGGAACGACGTGTGCACCACGACGACGAGCAGCGCCGCGATCGCGCGCAGACCGTCGAAGCCCGGAAAGACGACCTTGGGCGGGCGGGTGCCGAGGGGACGGCGCGGATCGGGGATCGAGGCGGAATCGGTGGGCGCGTCGGTGACGACGGCATCCGAACGGGGGCGGACAGGGCCGGTCACCGCGAGTTTGCCTCGAGATACGCAATGTCCGGCACGGTGAAAAACGTACCAGCACGGCGGATTATGGAGCTAGCACACCCCGCACATAACGGCTTTTTCCACCCACTGGCGTAGTCAGGTCGGGTAACCCTGGTCGGATTCGGATCGCACCGGTTGCCCACCCGGGATCCGCTTGGCCCGGGAACGCACCGGGCCGGCGAGCCGGCCGGCGGCGGCCGTGATCGCGACCGCGGCGAGCAGTACCACCGCAGGCTCAGCGGCGGCCCGGAAGCGGGTGGTGCCGTAGACCACCACCGTCGCCAGACTCAGCGTGATGGGCACCGCGAGCAGGGGCAGCAGCGGGGTCCGGCGGCGGCGCAGCACGACCACGCCGCCGAGCGCGGCCACTTCCAGCACCCACAGCGTCACCATCCCGACCCGGCTCAGGCTCAGCGGCCGCAGCTCGATCGTGTCGAGGCGGGCCTGCTGCCACGGGTGGTAGACGCCCCAGGTGCGGCCGAGGCGGGCGGCGGCCACCGTGGGCAGCCGGTCGGAATGGCCACGGATGTAGTCGTACGCGGCATGTCGGTAGAAGACATCGCGCTCGGAGCGTTCCTCGGGCGGCGGCGGGAGCGCCAGCACGCAGTCGAACGACCACCAGCCCAGATCGCGCCCGGAGTACGTCGCCGGGCAGTGGGTGACGGCCAGGGTGGAGCCGAGGCCGGTGGACAGGTACTCCGGCTCGTGGAACCGCGACAGGTTGTAGGCGGTCCACGGGGCGATGGCGGCCACGCTCGTCGTGGCCGCCACGGCCAGCAGTGCGGCGCGACGCCGCCAGGCCACGCCGCGGGCCATCGCGACGAGCGGCACGACGAGCACGAGGGCCAGTAGGGCCAGTTCGGCGCGCGCGAGCATCACCGCCGCCAGCGCCAGCCCGAGCCAGGCTGCCTCGGCGAACCCTCGACGGTCGGCGAAACGGCAGGCGGCGAGGATGATCCAGGCGCAGGTCAGAATGCCCGTCGTCTCGGACATCACCAGCGGGTCGTTGAGCCACATGCCGGGGTAGACGGCCGCGATCCCGCCGGCCACCAGCCCGGTGGCCGGACCGGCGACCCGGCGCCCGGCGAGGGCGACCAGCACGATCGCGCCGACCCCCAGCAGGCAGGAGAAAAGCTGGTGGGACAGGAAGCTGGTGAAGCCCAGCAACGACGGGACGGCCAGCAGAAGGCTGGTCAGCGGCGGGTGCTGGGCGTCGGCGACGTAGCGCCCGGCCAGGCGCAGCTCGTACGGGTCGGGCCAGCCGCGGCCGTCGGCGAACAGGTTCGCCGCCTCGTGGTAGTAGAACGGATCACCCTGGACCGCCACCGGGTGCAGCCAGTGGAACAGGTAGAACAGCCGGATCCCCAGGCCGATCAGGCAGATCGCCGCCAGCCCGGCGTACCAGCGTCGCGGTCGCCCGAGCCGGGCGCGCGCCGGCTCCCCGGCGGGCTCAGGCTCCACCGCCGACGCGGACTCCACCGCCGACCCGGACTCCACCGCCGACCCGGACTCCACCGCCGACCCGGACTCCACCGCCGACCCGGACTCCACCGCCGACGCGGACTCCCCAGCGGACGCGGACTCCCCAGCGGACGCGGGGGCCCCGGCAGGCGCGGGAGCCGGTTCGGGGACGCCCGGCGGTACCGGCGCCGCCCCCACCGTCCGTGGCTGCCCCGCCGTGGTCTCAGACACGCGCGGAAAGTACCAACATGCTGGTTTCGGGCAGACAACGCGTCCGGCATCAAGGCCACAAACATACCGCGCGTGCACGGCGTGACGCTGTTGCGATTAGCCTTGCCGCTCGGACGTCCTGATGCGATCGGGGTCGGCGAGCCGCGGTGGCGGACCCGATGCGGAGCCNCCGAGCCCGCACCGCGGCCGCCGCCCGGTTCCACGGCCCGATGGCGCCCCGGCGACGACGAGGAGGGACCAGGCTGACCAGCAACGACGCCGACACCGTCCCGCTGGCGTCCGGGGATCGACAGCGGCGGTCGTCCGCCGAGCAGCAGGCCGACACGACCCCGATCAGCACCCGCGCGGGCGGGCCGCATAGCCCGGGCGGGGGCCCGCAGCCCCGACGCTCGACAGCGGAGCGTGAGGGGCACTTTGGTGACGGTCGGCACGGTGCCGACCGCAGGCGCCGGGATCAGCCTCCTCGCCGCCACGAGCGGGCCGCGGCCGAGCGCCGGCCCGAGGCCCCAGCCCAGCGACCCGAGCCCCGCGTCCGCCGCGACGGGGCCCGCGCCCACCTCGCGACACCCCAGCGTCCGGCGACCGGCCGCGGGCCGGCGCGGCCACCGACCCGGCCCGAGGACGACCTCGACGCCACCGGCCCCGTGCTCGCCCCGCTGGGGCACCTGCCCGCCCTGGACGGGCTACGCGCGTTCGCCGTCATGGCCGTCATCGCCTACCACGCCGGCGTCTCGTGGATGCCCGGCGGCCTGCTCGGCGTGGACACCTTCTTCGTCCTCTCGGGCTTCCTGATCACCGGGTTGCTCATCACCGAGTACCGCAACACCCGGCGCATCGACCTGCGCAGCTTCTGGGTCCGCCGGTCCCGCCGGCTGATGCCGGCGCTGCTGGTCCTGCTGATCGGGGTGGCGGCGTACGCCCGGTGGATCGCCTCCCCCGGCGACGTCGGAACGCTGCGCCTGGACGCCCTGTCGACGCTGCTGTACGTGGCGAACTGGCGCTTCGCCCTGTCCGACCAGAGCTACTTCAACCACTTCTCGGCGCCCTCGCCGCTGCTGCACACCTGGTCGCTGTCGGTCGAGGAGCAGTTCTACGTCCTGTGGCCGCTGGTCGTGTTCCTGCTCATGCGGCACAGCGCCCGCACGGTGGACCGCTGGCGCCGCCAGCGCCAGAAGGCCCAGTCCCTCGCGCTGACGGTGGCCGTGCTCGGCGCGGAGGCGTCCGCGCTGGTCGGCCTGGCCCTGCTGCTGCTCGGCACTGATCCGTCCCGGATCTACTATGGCACCGACAGCCGCGCCCAGGCGCTGCTGGTCGGCGCCGCGCTGGCGGTGTGGCGGGGGCAGCGGACGCGGCCGATCTCGGCCCGGGCCCGGTCGGTCATGTCAGTCGTCGGCTGCCTGGCGGGCGTGACGATGATCGTCATCTGGACCACGGTGAGCGGGGAGAACCGCGCGCTCTACGCCGGCGGGTTCCTCGGCGTCGCCGTCGTCGTGATGCTGCTCGTCGCCTCGCTCGTGGAGGCACCCGAGGGGCCGGTGTCGAAGGTGCTCGCCCTGGCCCCGCTGACGTTCATCGGGCGGATCTCCTACGGCCTGTACCTGTGGCACTGGCCGGTGTTCCTCACCCTGACGGCCACCCGGACCGGCACCGACGGCGTGGTCCTGCTGCTGNTGCGGCTCGGCGTCACGCTGGCGATCACGCTCGCGTCGTTCCACCTCGTGGAGGACCCGATCCGCCGCCGCCGGATCCGGCTGCCGAACCCGCGGCTGACCGTGCCCGCCGCGTTCGGCGGGGTCCTCGCGGTGATCCTGGTCGCCACGGCGGGCACCTCGGCGTCGGTGCGCACCCCCGCCGAGCTGGAGGCGCTGGCCAAGCGGGCGGCCGCCTCCCCGCAGCCGACCGTCACCGTGCACCCCGGCAGCGGCGCGCCGATCAAGGTGCTGCTCGGCGGCGACTCGGTGGCGCTCACGCTGGGCTTCAGCGATTTCTCCACGATGGCGGCCGCCCAGGGCATCGAGATCCACGACTTCTCCAAGCTCGGCTGCGGGGTCGCCCGCGGCATGCAGCGGCGCATCCTCGGCGAGGCCGGACCGACCACCGCCGGCTGCGACCAGTGGCCGCAGCGCTTCGCGCAGCGCGTCGACGAGGTCAATCCGGCGCTCGCGCTGCTGCTCGTCGGCCGCTGGGAGGTCACCGACCAGTTGCGCGACGGCCGTTGGACGCACATCGGCGACCCGGCGTTCGACGCCTACCTCGGCCGCGAGCTGGATCTTGCGATCACCACGCTCGGCGCCAAAGGCGCGAAAGTGGTACTTCTTACCACCCCGATCTTCAAGCCGACCGAGGCCCCGGACGGCAGCATCTACCCGGAGACGAAGGCCACGCGGGTCGAGCGCTTCAACGTGCTCCTACGCGAGGCCGCGGCCCGCCACCCCGGCACGAGCGTGATCGACATTACCTCCGTTCTCACACCGGGCAACAAGTACGTCGACGAGCTGGACGGCGTCCGGCTGCGCGACGACGACGGGGTGCACATCTCGAATGACGGCGCCCGACGCATCGGGACCGCGATCATTCCTCAGCTTCTTCGGATCGCCCGGGGGTCGGCGGCCGACGCCGCGGCCCCNCAGACCGTGGGAGCGGGACCCGGCTGACCGGCCCGGTTTACCTGACGCTAACCTTCCGCCCAGTACCGGGTGGTCTACAGGAGGATCGACGTGCCGCGTGCGCTGATTACCGGGATTACCGGTCAGGACGGGTTGTATCTGGGTGAGTTGTTGACCGCGAAGGGTTATGAGGTGTTCGGGTTGGTTCGGGGGCAGTCCAACCCGAAGGTGGCGGTGGTGGAGCGGGTGGTGCCGGGGGTGGTGTTGTTGGAGGGTGATCTGACGGATCTTTCGTCGTTGATCGGTGCGGTGGAGATCTCGCAGCCGGACGAGGTGTACAACCTGGGGGCGATCTCGTTCGTCGGACTGTCGTGGAAGCAGGCGGAGTTGACGGGGGAGACGACGGGGATGGGGGTGTTGCGGGTGTTGGAGGCGTTGCGGAT
>NZ_LJJX01000041.1:0-68116 GCF_001421075.1 Frankia sp. CpI1-P
GGGGGGAGGGCGTCGTCTTCGTGGAGTTCGCCGCGGACGATCTGGCGGCGTAGGTGGGCGGCGACGAGTTCGGCGGTCTTCGGAACGCGGACATGCCGCCCGATGCGTATGGCGGCGGTGTGCGCGGGTGTGTCGGTGCGCGGGGGTGTGTCGGTGTGCGGGGGCGTGGTGGTGTCCGCGGGCGGGGCGGATCCCCGCCGCCCGCGGCGGCCCGCGGCGGTGCCCTTACGCGGCGGGCCGCCGCGGCCCGGTGTCGCGGACCGGGCGGAGGTCGCGGGCCATCCCGGCCGCGCGGGTCCCGTCGGCGCCGGGGAACCGTCCGACGCGGCGGAGCCACTTGGCGGGGCGGACCGGTCCGACGGTTCTGCCCGGGGCGGGGCCGCGGCCGATGCCCCCACGGGGACGGGTCGGTCGGTCCGGGCGCGGGGCGGTGGGATCACGGTCATGGTGCACCTTTCCGGGGCGGGGTTTCGGTCACCGGGGGTGGATCGGGCGGGCGATGGATCTGGCGGGGCGGATTGCGGGATGAGCTGCGGTACCGATCGGGCGTCGTCTATGGGTGTCGTCGTCTGTCGGGGTCGTCGGCCGGATGCGCGGTGCGTCGCCGTCCGGTACCCGTGACCACGACCGCCGGGGCGGAGATGGTCGCGGGCCGGTGCGCCGGGGCGCCGCCGGGCCCATTCCCGCCGATCGTCGTCGCGCGGTGGTGAGCACCACCGCCAGGTGCATTACCGACGCCGTGAACGGCGGGATAGGCATCGGCGTCGCTCGCCGCCACACACCCCACGGAGGNGGNGGGAGCCGCAGGAGAAGATAAACCGACTACCTGAACCATACACGCGCACCATTGGGAAGATGTTGTCTCGCAAGAATGAAATGTGGTCTCTCGGTGGAGAGTTCCGGATGGTGCGCGGCGATCCGGCGCTATCGGGTTCCTGTCAAGTGGCGGGCACGGTTCTTTGTGATCCGAGTGTGGTCGAGGGAAAGGGATCGGCTCAGCGTAAGGCGTCGTTTCCGGTCGCTGGAAGCCCGCCGGTCCGTGGAAATGTGGGTCCCGTTCCTCTCGTGGCGAGTGGAACGCGGGCCTCGAGTCGGCGTGCGGGTCTGTGCCGACGGCGAACCTCGGTACCGGCTGCGTGTCCGGGCCTTGTCCGGCTCGATGCGGGGCGGCCTGGGCTGGCGGGGCGGCCTGGGCTGGCAGGGTGATCTGGGTTGGCAGGGTGATCTGGGCCGGAGGTCACTGCGGAAAGGGACCTTGGGCCCGAGTGGGCACGTGGGCGGCGGGTCTGTCCGTGCAGCTCCGTGGCCTCGGACGGCTCGGTCGAGTCGGCCCGACACCGCCGTGGACGTCGTCGGGCGACGGCCTCGAACGCTCCGATGCGTTACATTAGGCGCCCGATAAATCCACATAGTCCGTTTTCGGCGTCAAACGGACCGTGTGAGGTGTCGGTTGCTTTCGAGACAATTTTGGCTTTCGATGCGACACGTGCTAAATGTGATGGTCTCCGGCCGCTTCAAGGGGGAACATGTGATCGTCGCGCAGGCCGTTCATCAGCATGCGAGCCAGGACCTTCTGTTCGTGGTGGTGTCCGTCGGGCTTGCCGCGGTGGGATCATTCGCCGCGCTGGTGAGCGCGATCCGGATCCCCCTGTCCCAGGGTGCGGCCAGGGTTCGCTGGACTCTCGCCGCGGCGCTCTCCCTCGGCGGCGGCGCGATCTGGTCCATGCATTTCATCGGGATGATCGGTTATCGCGTCGACGGGCTCGACCTGCGGTACTCCCTACCGCTCACCGCGGTATCGCTGCTCCTCGCCGTGGCGGTCTCGGCGCTGGGGCTCACCCTCGTGGCGCGCCGTCCACGGAATACCGGATGGCTGGCGCTCAGCGGGGTGGTCTCCGGCCTGGGGATCGCCGCGATGCACTACACCGGCATGGCCGCGATGCACGTCGGCGGGACCGTGACCTACCGGCGCGGCATCGTCGTGCTGTCCATCCTCATCGCGGTGGCCGCGGCCCTCGCGGCCCTGTGGATCGCCTTCCGGGTGCGCACCGGCCGGCACGTGGTCGCAGCCTCCCTGATCATGGCGGCGGCGGTCTGCGGCATGCACTACACCGCGATGGCCGCCACCCAGGTCCAGGCCGGGCCGGGGAACGAGGGGACGACGGGCACCGATCCGATCTCCCTCGCCCCGATCGTCTGTGTGATCGCCTTCTCGGTGCTCGCGGTGGTCATCTTCGCTGCCCTGGGTGGCGTGACCGAGTCCGGCTCCTTCTCGATGGCCCGCGAGAGCAGCCGCCATCGCCGCCCGGGCGTGGGGAGGGCGGCGGTGGACGGGGTCGGGGGTGAGCCTGCGGGCCGAACCGCGGGCCGAACCTCGGGCGGGGGCAGGGGCGGGGGCAGGGGCGGGGGCAGGGGCGGGGCCGCCGGTCAGCCATCCCTGCCGGCAGCCTTCGTGAACCCCCGCGGCGACCAGTACCGGCCCGCCCCGTCGGTCCCCGTCTGGAGCGGGCCGCCCACGGGGGAGTCGACGACCCGCTCCGGCTGAGGCGTGTCGATCCGCGGCTGCCGCGTCCGATCCGGCCGCGTGACGGGGTCGGTCCCGGTCGTACGGTGAACCGGTGAGCCTGTTCGAGACCGCGGACCTGTTCGGCGGGGACGCCACACCGCCGCCGGGTGCTGCGCGCAGCGCCGGCGGCGCGGTCGGCCCTGCGGGCGGCGCGGGCGGCGCGGGCGGATCGGACGCCGGGAGCATCGATGGCGGGGCTGCGACCGGCGGGGCTGCGACCGGCGGGGCTGCGACCGGCGGGGCCGGCCCGACCCCGCTCGCGGCGCGGCTGCGGCCGCGGAACCTGGACGAGGTCGTCGGCCAGCGCCACCTTCTCGGCGCGGGCAGCCCGCTGCGCCGGCTGGTCGAGGGCGGCGGGACGACGTCGGTGATCCTCTGGGGGCCGCCCGGTACGGGGAAGACCACCCTGGCCCACATCGTCTCCCGAGCCACCGGCCGGCGGTTCCGGGAGCTGTCCGCCGTGACGGCGGGGGTGAAGGACGTCCGCGCCGTGATCGACGAGGCGCGCGCCGCTCGCTCGGCCTCCGGCGCGCGCACCGTGCTGTTCATCGACGAGGTCCACCGCTTCACCCGCACCCAGCAGGACGCCCTGCTCCCCTCGGTGGAGCTCGGCTGGGTCACCCTGGTCGCGGCCACCACCGAGAACCCCTTCTTCTCGGTGGTCAGCCCGCTGCTGTCCCGGTCGCTCCTGCTCACCCTCGAGCCNCTCACCGACGACGACATCCGCGGCGTGCTCGACCGGGCACTGCGCGACCCCCGCGGGTACGCCGACCGGGTGACGCTGACCGACGAGGCCCGTGAGCACGTGGTCCGCCTTGCCGGTGGGGACGCCCGCCGCGCGCTGACCGTCCTCGAGGCGGGTGCCGAGGCACTCCTGGCCGACCTCGCCGCGGCCGTTCCCCTCGGCCCCGGCGCTCCCACAGCTCCCGGTGCGGCCGCCGATCCCGCTGATCCCGGCGATCCCGGCGGAGCCGCCGGCGGTGCCGGGCCTGGTCGGCTGGTGGCGCGGCTCGAGGTGGACGTGCTCGAACAGGCCGTCAACCGGGCGGCCGTGCGCTACGACCGGTCCGGTGACCAGCACTACGACGTGATCAGCGCGTTCATCAAGTCGATGCGCGGCGGCGATGCCGACGCCGCGCTGCACTACCTCGCCCGGATGCTGGAGGCGGGCGAGGACCCCCGGTTCATCGCCCGCCGAATGATCATCCTGGCCAGTGAGGACATCGGGATGGCCGATCCGGGAGCGCTCGGCGTCGCGGTCGCCGCCGGGCAGGCACTCGATCTGGTCGGCCTGCCCGAGGCGCGGCTCGCGCTCGCTCAGGCGGTCATCCACCTCGCCCTGGCGCCGAAGTCGAACGCGGTGATCCGGGCGATCGACGCCGCCAGCGCCGACGTGCGTGCCGGCCGGGCCGGCCCGGTGCCGGCGCATCTGCGCGACGCCCACTATCGGGGGGCCGCCCGGGCCGGCAGCGGGGCCGGGTACCGCTACCCGCACGATGCCCCCGGCGGCGTCGTGCGCCAGCAGTACCCGCCCGACGGGCTGACCGGCACGGACTACTACCAGCCCGGCGGCAACGGCTTCGAGCGCCGGGCCACCGAACGCCTGCGCGAACTGCGATCCACCGTGCGGGGCACGCCCGCGGGCGGCTCGGACGGCGGGCGGCAGCGCGGGCCGGACGCGACGCCGGACACAACGCCGGACACGACGCCACCGGGACCGTCCGGCTGAGCGCCGTCTCTCGCAACCACCGTTGTGCCACCTGAGAGACGCCCTGGCCACGGGCCCGTGCCCCAGGGCGGGCGGCGGGGGTTACCCGTGGCCCCCGCGGCTGCCTCGGTAAGGTCACACGTGGGCGCCACCGGGGTGGCGCCCACGGCGTCCACGGTCACCGCGGTTGCGGTCCGCGGGATTCGCGGCCACCGACGGCCGCGTCCCACGCAGGCCGCGAGCCCTCGCGACCGAGGGCCCTGGTGGCGGACCGCGGCGTGGCACGGCGTGCCGGATCGGGTGGGGTGGGACCGGCCCAATCGACGATGGAGGCAGGAGCACATATGTCCGGTGGAGCGGTCGCGGGCCTGATCGCGTCGGGCGCGTTCGCGGTGCTCGCCCTCTTCGGCTGTTTCGTCCTGCTCAAACTCGGCAAGATCTTCGACGAGGCGGCGGCGCGGGTGCGTCAGACCGGTGTCGCCATCGACGAGGGAACCGCCCGGGTTCGGCAGGCCGGTGCGACGGTCGACGAGGTCAACGTGGCACTCGCGCATGTGAACAAGGAGCTGGACCGGGTCGACGCGATCACGGCCAACGTGCAGTCGATCACGACGAACGTCTCCTCGCTGACGTCGCTGTTCGCGGCGACGCTCGGCGGCCCGATGGTTCGGGTGGCCGCGTTCAGCTACGGNGTGCGCCAGGCTGCGGCCAAGCGCACCCGGTCCGAGGTCGAGTCGAGGGTGAAGTCGCAGATGAAGGCGGACAAGGCGGCCCGGCGCACGGTCGCCGAGGACGCTGGCCTGACCCCGGTCGCCGGGGCGACCGACGGACGCCGGGGGGGCCGTTAGATGTCCAGGATCTTCTATCTGGCGTTCGGTGCCGCGGCCGGCGTCGTGGTGGTGCGCCAGGCGGCGAAGGCCGCTGCGGCCCTCACCCCGACGAGCCTGGCCGGATCTCTCGTACAGTCGGTGCAGGAGTTCCTCGCGGACGTGCGTGAGGCGGCGGCGGAGCGGGAGGAGGAGATCCGTGTTGCTCTCGGCCTCGACCGCGACCCGGACGACGATGCCTCCGCTCCCTCCGGGCGGCCCGCCGACGTCGGTGCTGGTGCCGGTGGCGCCGCACCGGCCGGCTATCCGGACGGCCTCGACGACGCCGAGCGCACCATGCGGCTGGTCCCGGGTGCCCGCCGGCCCTGACGGCTTTGACGGCGCGGCGGCCGCACGGGCGGCGGCAGCAGCGCCGCCCATCCCAGGATGACGCCCCTCCTCCCACCAGTCTGGACGATGTGAACCCGATGGACACGGCCGAGATCCGCAGNCGCTTTCTCAACCACTTCGCCCGGCGCGGGCACACGATCGTCCCGAGTGCCTCGCTGGTCGCTCAGGACCCGACGTTGCTGCTGGTCAACGCCGGAATGGTGCCGTTCAAGCCCTACTTCCTCGGGGACCTGGCGACGCCGTGGCCGCGGGCCACCAGCGTGCAGAAGTGCGTGCGCACCGTCGACATCGAAAACGTCGGCCGCACCGCCCGGCACGCGTCGTTCTTCCAGATGTGCGGCAACTTCTCCTTCGGCGACTACTTCAAGNCCGAGGCGATTCCGTTCGCCTTCGAGCTGCTCGTCGACGGGTTCGGCTTCAAGCCGGACGACCTGTGGGCCACGGTCTACCTCGATGACGACGAGGCCGAGGGGATCTGGCGGGAGCTGCTGCCCGCCGAGCGCATCCAGCGCCGCGACAAGGAGGATAACTTCTGGTCGATGGGCGTGCCCGGTCCGTGCGGGCCGTGCAGCGAGATCTACTTCGACCGGGGCGCGGCGTACGGCCGCGAGGGCGGGCCGATCGCCGACGAGGAGCGCTACCTCGAGGTCTGGAACCTCGTGTTCATGCAGTACGAGCGGGGCGAGGGTGCCGGGTACGACTATCCGATCCTGCGCGAGCTGCCGGCCCGCAACATCGACACGGGCATGGGCCTGGAGCGGATGGCGACGATCCTGCAGGGCGTCGACAACCTCTACGAGATCGACATCTCCCGCCCGGTGCTCGACGCCGCCGGCCGGCTCACCGGCCGCCGCTACGGCGCCGACCCGGCCGACGACGTGCGGCTGCGCGTCGTCGCCGACCACACCCGCACCGCGGCGATGCTCATCGCCGACGGCGTCGTCCCCTCCAACGAGGGCCGCGGCTACGTGCTGCGCCGCCTGCTGCGCCGGGCGGTGCGCGACGCCCGGCTGCTCGGCGCGCGCGAGCCGGTCATGGGCGAGCTGTTCGGCGTCGTCGGCACCGCGATGGGTCCGATCTACCCGGAGCTCGTCGACAACGCCGAGACGATCACCGGCGTCGCCGTCGCGGAGGAGGCGTCGTTCGCCGAGACGCTGCGCACCGGTACGACGATCTTCGACGCGGCGGTGCGGCAGGTCCGCTCCACGGGTGCGGCGACCCTTGGCGGCGACGAGGCGTTCAAGCTCCACGACACCTACGGCTTCCCGATCGACCTGACGCTGGAGATGGCCGCCGAGGCGGGGCTGTCCGTCGACGAGGCCGGGTTCCGCCGGCTGATGGAGCGCCAGCGCCAGACCGCCAAGGCCGACCGGGCCGCGCGGCGTATCGGCAACGTCGACCTGTCGGCGTTTCGGCCGATCCTGGCCCGCTCCGGCGCGACGACCTTCACCGGCTACGAGGAGCTGTCGCGCGAGTCCGNCGTCGTCGGTCTTGTCGGCATCGCCGACGGCGCGGGCCTCGAGGTGGTCGGCGAGGGTGAGGAGGTCGGGGTCGTCCTCGACGTGACCCCCTTCTACGCCGAGAGCGGCGGCCAGGAGCCCGACTTCGGGCTGCTGCGCTTCGACGGCGGTGAGGTCGAGGTCCTCGACGTCCAGCGCCCGGTGCCGGAGNTGGTCCTGCACCGGGTGAAGGTGCGTTCCGGGGAGCTGCGCCTCGGCGACCGGGTGCAGGCCGAGGTCGACGAGAACCGCCGCCGCGCGGTGTCCCGCTCGCACACCGCCACCCACCTCGTGCACGCCGCGTTCCGCCGGGCGCTGGGGGAGGGGGCGACCCAGGCCGGCTCGCTGAATTCCCCGGGCCGACTGCGCTTCGACTTCCACGCCCTCGGCGCGGTCCCGCCGTCGGTCCTCACCGACGTCGAGGACGAGATCAACGAGGTGGCGCTGCGCGACCTGCCGGTCCGTGCGTTCGTCACGACCCAGGAGGAGGCCCGCCGGCTCGGCGCGATGGCGCTGTTCGGCGAGAAGTACGGTGACGCCGTGCGCGTCGTCGACGTGGGCGACTACGCCCGCGAGCTGTGCGGCGGCACCCACGTCGCCAGCTCGGCCCAGCTCGGCGCGGTCAAGCTGNTCTCGGAGTCGTCGATCTCTGCCGGAACCCGCCGGGTGGAGGGGCTGGTCGGCATCGACGCGTTCCGCTACCTGGCCCGCGAGCACCTGCTCGTCTCCCAGTTGTCCACGGCGCTCAAGGCCCGCCCCGACGAGCTGGCCGACCGCGTCACCGACATCGTGGGCCGGCTGCGCGACGCCGAGCGGGAGCTGGACCGGCTGCGGGCCGCCGCGGTACTCGCCGGGGCCGGGGCGCTGGCCGAGGGCGCCGAGGACGTCGGCGGCATCGCCGTGGTCACCGCCGAGGTGCCCGCCGGCACCGCGCCCGACGACGTGCGCCTGCTGGCGATGGACGTGCGCGGCCGGCTGGCGGGGCGGCCCGCGATCGTCGCCGTCGTCAAGGCCGACGGCTCCTCGATCGTCGTGGTCACCGACTCCGGCGCTCGGTCGGCGGGGCTGCGCGCCGGCGACCTGGTCCGCAACTCCTGGGCGAGCCTGGGCGGCAAGGGCGGCGGCAAGCCCGACATCGCCCAGGGCGGCGGCGGGAACCCCGAGATGGTCCCGGCCGTCTTCGCGAAGCTGCGTGGGCTGGTGGCCGAGCTCGCGTCCCGGTGACCGTCCGGCGGNCCCGGTGAGCGGGTCGGGGACTGGCCCGGGGAACGCCGGCTCAGCTCCGCGNTCCGAGGTGCGTGTCGGCGTCGGGGTTCGCGTCGGCGTCGATGTCGGCTCCGTGCGGGTCGGGGTCGCCGCCAGCGACCCCGGCGGTGTCCTCGCGGTGCCCGTCACGACCCTGGCACGGGATAAGCGCCATAATGCGGACATCGAGCAGCTTGTCCAGATCGTGCGGGACAGGCAGGCTGTAGAGGTCGTGGTGGGCCTGCCCCGGCAGATGTCGGGGCAGGAGGGGCGGGCAGTCCAGCTGGTNCGGCGGTACGTCGAGGTACTCGCCGAGCGGATCGCCCCCGTCCCCGTGCGGTTCGTGGACGAGCGGCTCACCACGGTTGCGGCTCATCGCAGAATGGCCGAGCGTGGCGTTCGTTCCCGCGCCCGCCGCAGTCTCGTGGATCAGGAGGCAGCCGTGCAGATCCTGCAGCACGACCTGGACAGCCGCCCCCGGGGCGGCGCGCCCGGCGTGGCCGGGTCTGCGGAGGTCCCTTCCGCGGAGGCCCCTTCCGCGGAGGCCCCTTCCCAGGATGCGAGGTGACGGGCGGCAACCTCGACGAGATGCTCGACGAGGATCCCTATCGCCGTGGCCGCCGCTCCTCCGGACACGCCGACCGCCGAGCGGCTGACCGGGCCGCGGTCGATCGAGTCCCGGGCGACCGTGGCCCGGGCGAGCGAGGCCTCGCCGGCCGGCATCCCGAGGACGGGTATGCCGACGAGGGGTACGCCGAGGACGGGTACGTCGGCGAGGGCTATGCCGAAGGGGGCTACGTCGACGAGGGCTATGCCGGCGAGGGCTACGCCGACGACTACGAGGACGATCCGCACCCGCGCGACGCCGGCTCGCACCGTGACCGCCGCGACGGCGGTCGCCGCCGTGATCGCCGCTCCGCCGGGGGTTACCCGCCGCCGGACGACGCCGAGGACTGGGGCGGCGGCTGGGACGACGAGGGTGCCGACGAGCGCCGCAGCCGGGCGCTGCCGAAGCTGATCGCCGTCCTCCTCGTCGTCGCCGCGCTGCTGGGCGTCGCCATCTTCGGCATCGGCAAGGTCATCGGCCGGGTCTCCGGCGGCTCCACCAGCGCCGATTACGCCGGCTCGGGCGACGGCATCGCGGTGGTCCAGGTCCCCGACGGCGCCACCGCCCGCCAGATCGCCGTGGAGCTGCACGACGCGGAGGTGACCGCGTCCGTCTCGGCGTTCGTCAAGGCCGCCTCCGCCAACCCCAAGGCGCTGGGCATCCAGCCGGGAACCTATCGGCTGCGCAGCCGGATGAGCGCCGAGGCGGCGCTCGCCGCGTTGCTCGATCCGGCGTCCTCCGCGCCGTTCAAGTTCGTCATCAAGGAGGGCATGACCGTCCACCAGGTGCTCGACGGCCTGCACCAGCGGCTCGGCCTGCCGTTGAGCGACCTGGAGGCGATCGCCCGCAACCCCGCCCAGCTCGGCCTGCCGTCCTACGCGCCGACCCTGGAGGGCTACCTCTTCCCCTCCACCTACGACCTGGTGCCCGGGTCCACCCCCATCCAGTTGCTGACCTCCTTCGTCACCCGCTTCAAGAAGGAGGCGGCGTCGATCGACCTGGAGGCCAAGGCCGCCGCGCTGGGGACGAGGCCGGCCGACATCGTGACCATCGCCTCGATCGTCGAGAAGGAGGTCGCGAACGCCAGCGAAGGGCCGAAGGTCGCCCGGGTGATCTACAACCGGCTCGGTGACACCTCCGGGCGTTTCCGTCGCCTCGACATGGACTCCACCACCCGCTACGCCGAGGACGAGTACGAGGGTCCGCTGACGAAGGACCAGCTCAACAAGGCCAATCCGTACAACACCCGCTCGGTGGCCGGCCTGCCCCCGGGCGCGATCTCCAACCCGGGGATCTGGGCGCTGAAGTCCGCCCTGGAACCNGCCGCCGGGTCATGGTTGTATTTCGTGTCCATGCCGCAGAGCAAGGTGACGCGTTTCGCCACGACCGATGCGGAGTGGGCCGAGGCGCGGGCGCAGTACCGCGCCGAGGGCGGCAGGGAGTAACGGGGTCCCGGACGGGCGACCGACGGGTGTGAACACAGGCGGCGGCGGGCGATTCGGCGCGTCCGGTCGCGCCCGGACGCCCCTGAACCAGGCGGGAGGCCACGTGGTGCGGGAGATCCAACTGGGCGGCGTAGGCGCGGCGGGCGGCCTGGGCGGCGGTGGCGGGGAAAACGGTGGCGGAGGAAACGGTGGCGTGGGCGCGCAGCCGGCGGCGCAACGGCCGCAGAGCCTCGCCGCCGCGGCGACGCCCGCGCATCCGGCCCGCGCCGCGGTGCTCGGCGCCCCGGTGGACCACTCTCTCTCCCCGGTGCTGCACGCGGCCGCCTACGCGGAGCTCGGACTCGCCGTCACCTACACGGCCATCCACTGCGATGCGCCCGACCTGCCGGCGATGGTGCAGCGGGTCCGGTCCGACCCGGACTGGGTCGGCCTGTCCCTGACGATGCCGCTCAAGACCGTCGCCGTGGACCTGCTCGACGAGGTCGACCCGACGGCCGCGGCGATCGGCGCGGTCAACACCGTCGTCGTCGGCGAGGCCGGGCGGTTGCACGGCTACAACACCGACGTCGTGGGCATCGGCGTCGCCCTGAGTCGGGTCATGCGCGGCGCGGTGCCCGGCCAGCCGCTGATCCTCGGCGCCGGCGGCACCGCCCGCGCCGCCGTCGCCGCCGTCGCCGCTGCCGGCTGCCCGCACGTCGCCGTGGTGGCGCGGCGCCCCGAGGCGGTCGCGGAGGTGGTCCGGATCGGCGCCCGCCTCGGCGTCGAGGTGACGGCGCTGCCCTGGGAGCTGCTCGCCACCGGCCTGCCCGCCGGCCCGGACCTCGTCATCGCCACCACCCCCGCCGGCGCGACCGACCCCCTCGCGACCCGCCGCTGGCCGGCGTCTAGCCAGCTCGTCGAGCTGCTCTACCATCCGTGGCCGACCGCGCTGGCCGCCGCCGCGTACCGGGCCGGCGCCCGGGTCGCCAGCGGCCTGGAGATCCTCGCCGCCCAGGCCGTCGGGCAGGTCGAGCACTTCACGGGCCGCCGCGTTCCCGCCGGGGTGCTGTTGGCCGCCGGCCAGGCCGCCCTCGACGAACGCAGGGGTGCGGATACCGCCATCGGCTCCGACCTGCACCGCGCCGGCCCGACCGTCGGGTGATGTCGGTGCCGGGCCCCTAGCGGTGGGCGAGATCGGGCTCAGCGTGCTGATCGCGCTGGTGGCGCTCGCGGTCGCGGTGCCGGTCGGGCACCGGGTCGTGGCCGGCGTGCTCCCGCCGGACGGCGACGAGCCGCGCCACGCCGCGCCCGGGACGGCGGCCCTGGGGATCGCCGCGGCGGTGGTCGTGGCCGCGGTGACCGCCGCGCTGCATCGTCACCCGGGCTGGTTACCCGCCTATCTGTATCTCAGTGTGGTCGGGGTATGGCTGGCTGTGGCCGACCTGCGGGTGCACCGGCTGCCCGACCTGCTGGTGCTGCCGTCCTACCCGGTGCTCGCCGCGCTGCTGGGGCTCGCCGCGCTGGTCGACGGCGCGCCGGGTCGCCTGCTGCGGGTCGCGATCGCCGGCGCCGCCTGCTGGCTGGCCTTCCTGGCGCTGTACCGGCTGCCGGGCGCCGGCCTCGGCCGGGGCGACGTCAAGCTCGTGGGTCTGCTCGGCGGGGCGCTGGGCTGGCTGGGCTGGCCGAGCGTGGTGTTCGGGATGTTCGCCGGGGTGGTCCTCGGCGGGGTGGCGGCGCTCGTGCTGCTCGCCGCCCGCCGGGCCCGCTGGCACGACCGCCTCGCCTACGGGCCGTTCCTGCTGGCCGGAACCCTGCTGGCGGTCCTGGCCGGCGGCGGCTGACCGGGGAAGCCGGAGCTGTCCCGACAGGTGGGTCTCGGCGGCGACGGACGTGACCTCGTTCCCGGCGCGACGTGCGCCATCGGGTGGTCGTGAAACACTGGAGGCATGGTGCGTTGGTTGACTGCCGGGGAGTCGCACGGTCCCGCCCTGGTGGCCACGGTCGAGGGGCTGCCCGCGGGTATCCGGGTGACCAGTGACGACATCGCCGCGGAGCTTGCCCGCCGGCGTCTCGGGCACGGCCGTGGGGCGCGGATGAGCTTCGAGCGGGACGTGGTCGAGCTGCTGGGCGGCCTGCGCCACGGCGTCTCGCTCGGCGGTCCGATCAGCGTCGTCATCCGCAACAGCGAGTGGCCGAAGTGGGAGCGGGTCATGTCGCCCGACCCGGTCGACCCGGCCGCGCTCGCGGGGCTGGGCCGCAACGCCCCGCTCACCCGGCCTCGGCCCGGCCACGCCGACCTTGCCGGCATGCAGAAGTACGGTTTCGACGACGCCCGCCCGGTGCTGGAGCGCGCCAGCGCCCGCGAGACGGCCGCCCGCGTCGCGCTCGGCACCGCGGCCAAGGCGCTGCTCCGCCAGGCGTACGGCATCGAGATCCTCTCCCACGTCGTCGCGATCGGCGCGGCCGAGGTCCCGCCGGGCCTGCCCGTGCCCACCTCGCTCGCGGCGATCGACGCCGACCCCGTCCGCTGCGCCGACCAGGCGACCAGCGAGCGGATGGTCGCCGAGATCGACGCCGCCCATGCCGACTCCGACACCCTCGGCGGCATCGTCGAGGTGCTGGCCTACGGCTGCCCGCCGGGGCTCGGCAGCTACGTGCACGGCGACCGCCGCCTCGACGCGCGCCTCGCCGGCGAGCTCATGGGCATCCAGGCGATCAAGGGCGTCGAGTTCGGCGACGGGTTCACCACGGCGCGGCGCCGCGGCTCGGTGGCGCACGACGAGATCGAGCCGGTCGGCGGCGTGGGCCGGCGCGTGCGGCGCGCCACCGACCGGGCCGGCGGCGTCGAGGGCGGCATGACCACCGGCGAGCCCCTGCGGGTCCGGGTGGCGATGAAGCCGATTTCCTCGCTCACCCGCCCGCTGTCCACCGTGGACGTGACCACCGGCGAGGCCGCGGTCGCGATCAACCAGCGGTCGGACGTGTGCGCGGTGCCCGCCGCGGGCGTCGTCACCGAGGCGATGGTCGCGCTCGTGCTCGCCGACGCGGCCCTGGAGAAGTTCGGCGGCGACTCGGTGGAGGAGACCCGGCGCAACTGCGAGGGGTACCTGAAGTCCCTGGTTATCCATTGACGCGGCGGTTATCCGCCGGTCGGGGNCATCCACCGGTTCGGGACATCCGCTGATCGGATCATCCACCGGTCGTCGGGCAGAACTGCAGACGGGGTAAAAGAATCATGGTTGGGGAGGCGGCGCCGGCGGCGCCGGCCGGGCCGCGCGCGGTCCTGGTCGGAGCGCCCGGCGCAGGCAAGACGACGGTGGGAACCCGGCTCGCGCAGCGGTGGGGCGTCGGGTTCCGTGACACCGACGCGGACGTCGAGGCGGAGCTCGGTCGCAGCGTCGCCGACATCTTCATCGAGTTCGGCGAGGAGTACTTCCGGGCCGCGGAGGCGCGGGCGGTGGCCGCCGCCCTCGCCGAGCACCGCGGGATCGTCGCCCTGGGCGGCGGGGCGGTCCTCGACGCCGACACCAGGGCGCTGCTCGCGGGTCACCGGGTCGTCTACCTGGAGGTCGGCGTGTCCGACGCGGTGCGCCGAGTTGGCCTCGCGCGCGACCGGCCGCTGCTCGTCGAGGGCCCGCGCGCCCGGCTCGCCGCCCTGCTCAAGGCCCGCCAGCCGCTGTACGCCGAGGTGGCGGCGGTTGTCATCGACACCGCCGGCCGCGAGCCGAACGAGGTCGCCGATCTGGTCGCCGCCGCCCTGGCGGAACTGCCCACGCCGCCAGCTCCGGCGGCGTCAGTGCGGATTCCGCGGTGAGCGCGCGGGCGAGGGTGTCCGACGTCGTGCGGATCCCGGTCCGTCCCGGCGGCGAGCGAGCCTACGACGTCGTGCTCGGTGAGGGGTTGCTCGGCGATCTCGCGGAGACGGTCGCCGGGCGGACCCGCGCCGCGGTGATCCATCCGGCCGCGCTGCGGGCCACGGCGGACGCCGTCGTCGCGGACCTGCGGGCGAACGCGGGGGTCGAGGCACACGCGGTCGAGGTGCCCGACGGCGAGGAGGCCAAGCAGCTACGCATCGCCGGTTTCTGCTGGGACGTCCTCGGCCGGATCGGCTTCACCCGCGACGACATGATCATCGGTCTCGGTGGTGGCACCGTGACCGACCTGGCCGGGTTCGTCGCCGCGAGCTGGCTGCGCGGGGTGGACGTCGTCCAGGTGCCGACCACCGTGCTCGGCATGGTCGACGCGGCCGTCGGCGGCAAGACCGGCATCGACATCGACGCGGGCAAGAACCTGGTCGGGGCGTTCCACCAGCCGCTGACCGTGCTGTGCGACCTCGCCGCGCTGGCCACGCTGCCGGCCGTCGAGGTGCGCGCCGGGCTCGCCGAGGTGGTCAAGACCGGGTTCATCGCCGACGCCGCCATCCTCGACCTGCTCGACGACGACCCCACGGGCGCCGCGCACCTGCCCGAACTGGTCGAACGGTCCATCCGGGTCAAGGCAGACGTCGTCTCCGGCGACCCCCGGGAGGCCGGCCGCCGGGAGATCCTCAACTACGGCCACACCCTCGGCCACGCGATCGAGAAGGTCGAGCACTTCACCTGGCGGCACGGCGCGGCGATCTCGGTGGGCATGGTGTTCGCGGCGGAGCTGTCGCGGCTCGTCGCCGGCCTCGACGACGCCACCGCCGACCGGCATCGCGAGCTGCTGACCCGCATCGGCCTGCCGGTGACCTACCGCGGCGACCGGTGGCCGGCGCTGCTTGACGCCATGCGCGTGGACAAGAAGTCCCGCGGCCGCCGGCTGCGCTTTATCGGCCTGGCCGCCCAGGGCGAGACCGTCATCCTCGACAATCCGGACATCGGCCTGCTGGTCGCCGCGTTCACGGCGGTCGCTCCCGACGGCCTGGCGCCGCCCGACGCACCCTGATCGCACCGCTGCCCCGGGGCGTGGGCGCCGGGCTCGGTAGACTTGTCCGCGGCCTGGCTGATCGCCGCCGCGCAGGGACCGGCAGCGGTCCCGGGCGGGCGGTCGCGGCCGGCAGGGTCGCCGCGGTGCGTGCGACCCGATGACTCTAGGCTTCAGCACGACGACGATCCGCCGTGCCGATGCACGGCAACCGAACGGGAGAACGCGCGCAGTGGCGACCAGCAACGACNTGAAGAACGGCATGACGCTCGACATCGACGGGGTGTTGTGGAACGTCGTCGGCTTCCAGCACGTCAAGCCGGGTAAGGGCGGGGCGTTCGTCCGCACGACCCTGAAGAACGTGCTCACCGGGAAGGTCGTCGACCGCACCTTCAACGCCGGCGTCAAGGTCGAGGTCGCGACCGTGGACCGGCGCGAGATGACCTACCTCTACCGGGACGGCGCCGACTTCGTCTTCATGGACAGCGAGTCCTACGACCAGATCCCGATCCCGCCGGGCGTCGTCGGCACGGCCGCCGACTACATGCTGGAGAACACTGTCGGCACCGTCGCGCTGCACGACGGCGCCCCGCTCTACGTGGAGCTGCCCGCCAGCGTCGAGCTCACCATCGCCCAGACCGACCCGGGCGTGCAGGGCGACCGCTCGACCGGTGGCACCAAGCCCGCGACCCTGGAGACGGGCGCGACGATCAACGTGCCGTTGTTCATCACGACCGGCGAGAAGGTCAAGGTCGACACCCGCGACGGCCGTTATCTGGGCCGGGTGACGAGCTGAGCGCCAGGTCCAAGGCCCGCAAGCGCGCGCTGGACATCCTGTTCGAGGCGGACGTGCGCGGGGCCGCCGTCCCGGAGATCCTCACCGCCCGGCGCGCCCAGGCCGACCCGCCCGTCTCGGAGTACGCCGAGGGGCTGGTCAGGGGCGTCGTCGAGCACTGGCGGGAGATCAACGAGCGGATCGGCCGGCACGCCGAGGGCTGGTCGCTGGAGCGCATGCCCCCGGTCGACCGCAACATCCTGCGGATTGCCGTGCTGGAGCTGTTGTGGCGGCCCGACGTTCCGCCCCGGGTCGTCATCGACGAGGCGGTGGAGCTGGCGAAGAACCTGTCCACCGACCGATCGCCGATGTTCGTCAACGGCCTGCTCGGCAGTCTGGTCGACGCCGGGACGGTGCCGGTGACGGCCGAACAGACGGCGGCGGGGCAGGTCCCGGCCGCGGGCGAGGTCTCGGTGGCGGGCCGGCCGGCCCCGCCGGGACCGGATGCCGGGCCGGGCCGGGAGGCCTGACCTACCGGGTTGGCCGGTGCCGCCGATCGGCGTGCCCGGTACGTCGCCCCAAGCGACGTACCGGGGTACCCCCGGCTACCTGTGTGCCACTCGCGTTTGGCCGGCCGGAGACCCCGAAAGCCGACCCGCGATCACATCGAGCTGAAGCTGCTGTGCCACGAACGAGACTGCTGGTGGTGCTGCGACGCCAGGCGGCGCTGGAACGCTGGTGGTGCTGGAACGCTGGTAGTGCTGGAACGGTGGTGCTGTGCTGGAACCGCTGGTAGTGCTGGAACGTTGGTGATGCTGGAACGTTGGTTGGTGCGCTGCCGGTGGAGCACCGGCGTGGTTGTCAGACGTCGGAAGCGGTGGCGTCCGCGCCCTGCTCCGGGGACAGCACGCCCCACGAGACGAGCTGTTCGGTGAGCTTGCTGGGGGAGGTGTCGTAGATCACTGCGAGGGAACGCAGGTCCTCGTAGCGGATGGAGAGAACCCGGCCGTTGTAGTCGCCGCGCTGGCTCTGAATGGTCGCCGCGTACCGCGCGAGCGGTCCGCCCTGCTCCTTGGGCACCTGGGAAAGGCGCTCGAGGTCGAGGACGATCCGCGGGGACTGCTCCAGCGGGGCGACGGTGGAACCCTCGGGAAGAAGCTCCCCGACCGGAACGCCGTAGAACTCCGCGAGCTCCGAGAGACGCTGTACGGTGACGGNGCGGTCCCCACGTTCGTAGGAACCGACGACGACGGCTTTCCACCGACCGTGCGACTTCTCTTCGACGCCATGAAGCGAGAGCCCCTGCTGGGTGCGTATCGCGCGCAGCCGAGCACCGAGCGCCTTCGCATAGTCGGACATCGGAGTGCCCACTCCTGTCGTGGTCGATCAGTTGGAACCGGGGCTCGTGCCGCCGGCGGTTACCGATAGTAGTGCCCGCCGGGTTGAGGCTCGACACCCGGGGGGTCGTGTCGCTTCTTTCTTTGTACCACTTTCTGTAGCCCTCCGGTTGCGCCCTACGCCTGCCCGGCGGGAACTTCCGCCGTTCGCCGTACCGGCGCATGCGGAAGTGAACCCGGTGACGTGCAGTCACGGCTTGGCGATGATAGTTGGCGCGGCAACAATCCGCACGGGCCGCCGAACCGGGGGGCGCGGACGGAGTCAGACGGCCGGACGGGGGTCGGCGGGCCCGCGCCGCGAGACCCTCACTCGTCCGGAGTGCCCTGGTAACGTCGCTGAGACCGCTCCTTTAAGGACCGTCCCGTGAGGCGGGGAAGGAGGGATGCCGCGTGGCCTCTGCTGCCGCGAGCGACCCCGCATCGCGCCGTCCCGGCATTGCCCGGACAGTACTGTCCGCCGATGACATGACCCGGATCGTCAGCCGGATGGCGCACCAGATCCTCGAAAAGNCCTCCGGTGGTGCCGGTGTCGTGCTGCTCGGGGTACCCACCCGAGGGGTACCCCTCGCGCATCGTCTGGCACAGCGAGTACAGGCCGTCGAGGGAGTGGATCTTCCTGTCGGCTCGCTCGACCCCACGATGTACCGCGACGATCTGCGACTGCGCGGGGTTCGGCCACTGGAGGTGACCGAAATTCCCGACGGCGGGGTCGACGGCCGGGTGGTCATCCTCGTCGACGACGTCCTCTACTCGGGGCGCACGGTGCGCGCCGCGCTCGACGCGCTGGCCGCCTATGGCCGCCCCCGCACGGTCCAGCTTGCCGTCCTGGTCGACCGGGGCCATCGCGAACTGCCGATCCGCGCGGACTATGTCGGGAAGAACATGCCGACCTCGCGTCGCGAGTCGGTGGCCGTTCGGCTGCGAGAGATCGACGGCGCCGACGGCGTGCTCATCGTCTCGCCCGAGCCCAGCCCGACCGGTGCCGCGGCGGGCGCGGCGGACCCGGGAGACCGACCGTGACCCGGCGCTCGCTCGCCGAGCGCGAGCGCGCGGGGGCGGCGTGGGCGGCGAACGGAGGTCGGNTATGAAGGGGCACCTGCTGTCGACGGAGGACCTCAGCCGGGACGACGCGCTGCTGGTGCTGGACACCGCGGAACGGATGGCGCGGGTCGCCGAGGCGTCGGTCCGCAAGCTGCCGACCCTGCGGGGCCGCACCGTGGTCAACCTTTTCTTCGAGGATTCCACCCGTACCCGCACGTCCTTCGAGGTAGCCGCCAAGAGACTGTCGGCCGATGTGATCAATTTTTCGGCGCGCGGGTCAAGCGTGTCGAAGGGCGAGAGCCTGAAGGACACCGCGCAGACCCTCGAGGCGATGGGCGCCGACGCGGTGGTCTGCCGGCATTCCGCCAGCGGCGCGCCGCACCGGCTGGCGACCTGGGTGCGCGGCAGCGTCGTGAACGCCGGCGACGGCACCCACGAGCATCCGACCCAGGCGCTGCTCGACGCGTTCACCATGCGCCGGCGGCTCGGTCGGGTCGACGGGCTCGCCGTCACCATCGTCGGCGACGTGCTGCATTCCCGGGTGGCGCGGTCCAACGTCTGGCTGCTCGCCNCCCTCGGCGCCAGTGTGACGGTGGTCGCCCCGCCGACACTGTTGCCTATCGGTGTCTCTTCGTGGCCGGTCGAGGTGTCGTACGACCTCGACGCGGTGCTACCCAAGACCGATGTGGTGATGATGCTGCGGGTCCAGCGGGAGCGGATGTCGGCGGCGTTCTTCCCCACCGAGCGGGAGTACAGCCGCCGCTACGGGCTGGACGTCGACCGGGCCGCGACCCTGCCCGAGCACGCCCTGGTCATGCATCCGGGGCCGATGGTGCGCGGGATGGAGATCGCCTCCCGGGTCGCCGACTCCGACCGGTCGACGGTGGTGGAGCAGGTTGCGAACGGGGTGAGCGTGCGGATGGCCGTGTTGTATCTGCTGCTGGGCGGTTCCGGGGAGGTCTCATGACGGCGGGTGCGGGCGGCGCGGGGGGTCCGGTCGGTGGGGCGGCGGGGGGCTCGGGACAGTCCTGGGTGCTGCGCCGGGTCCGCCCGCTCGGCGGGGATCCCGTCGACGTGCTGCTTGCCGACGGGGTCGTGGCGGCCTGGCGGCCCGCGGGCTCGACCGGCCCGGACTCCGAGGGCCTGCCCGCCGGGACGACCATCCTGGACACCGACGGCCTGATCATGCTGCCGGGCCTGGTCGACCTGCACACCCACCTGCGCGAACCGGGCCGGGAGGACGCCGAGACGGTCGAGTCGGGCACCCGGGCCGCGGCGCTCGGCGGCTACACCACCGTGTTCGCCATGGCGAACACCAACCCGGTCGCCGACACCGCGGGCGTCGTCGAGCAGGTCTGGCGGCTCGGGCTCGACGCCGGCCACTGCGACGTGCGGCCGGTCGGCGCGGTCACGGTCGGGCTGGCGGGGGAGCGACTGGCCGAACTCGGTGCGATGGCGACATCCGCGGCCGAGGTGCGGGTGTTCTCCGACGACGGGCACTGCGTGTCCGACGCCCTGCTCATGCGCCGGGCGCTGGAGTATGTCAAGGCGTTCGACGGGGTGATAGCCCAGCACGCCGAGGAGCCGAAGCTGACCGCCGGCGCCCAGATGAACGAGGGGGTCGTGGCCGCCCGGCTGGGCCTGCCCGGCTGGCCCGCGGTCGCCGAGGAGGCGATCATCGCCCGGGACGCGCTGCTGGCCGGGCACGTCGGTTCCCGGCTGCACGTCTGCCACGTCTCCACCGCGGGCTCCGTGGAGCTCATCCGCTGGGCGAAGGCGAAGGGCTGGCAGGTCACCGCCGAGGTCACCCCGCACCACCTGCTGCTCACCGACGACCTGGTCAGCTCGTACGACCCGGTCTACAAGGTCAACCCGCCGCTGCGGACCGCCGCGGACGTCGCCGCGCTGCGCGCCGGCCTCGCCGACGGGACGATCGACTGCGTGGCGACCGACCACGCCCCGCACGCGCTGGAGGACAAGGAGACCGAGTGGGCCGCGGCCCGGCCCGGCATGCTGGGCCTCGAGACCGCGCTGTCGGTGGTGATGGAGACGATGGTCATCCCCGGGCACCTCGACTGGGCCGGCGTCGCCGACCGGATGGCCCTGGCCCCGGCCCGCATCGGTGGCCTGCCGCGACCGGCGGTTGAGGGGTGGAGTTCCATAGCGGTGGGTGCGCCCGCGACCGTGACGCTGCTCGACCCGTCACCGTGGCGGGTCGTCGAGGCGGACACGCTCGCCAGCCGCAGCCGCAACACCCCCTATGCGGGGCGGTCTCTGCCGGGAGCGATCCGCGCCACGTTCCTGCGAGGCCGACCCACCGTGCTCGACGGGAAGGTCGTATGACTGTCTCGCTGGCAGCCGCCTCGCCGTTCGCCGCCTCGCCGTTCGCCGCCTCGCCGTTCGCCGACTCCTCCTCCGCCACCGGACCGGTGGTCCTCGCCGCCGGCCGGGGACCGGACCGCCTGGGCCTGCACCTGCTGCTCGTGGTGGGCCTGCTGCTGCTGTTCGTCGCGGTGGTGGGGGCGATGCTGCGGGCCTGGCGCACCAAGGCCGACCAGCAGGAGGAGGACCTGCCCGAGCTGCCCGACCCGCCGGCCGAGCCCGGCACGGTCTTTGCCGCCCCGCTGCGCGGGATGTACCTCGGCACCGTCGACGCCGGCCACTGGCTGGAGCGGATCGCCGCGCACGGCCTGGGCGGGCGCACCGGCGGGTACGTCAGCGTCTATGAGACCGGCGTGCGGGTGGACCGCGGCAGCGACGCGTTCTGGATCCCCCGGGACGCCGTGCGCGGCGCCCGGCTGGAGCGGGCCCACGCCGGCAAGGTCTCCGCGCCGGGACGCCTGATCGTGATCGCCTGGTCGTACGGCGGGCACGAGCTGGAGACCGGCTTCCGCGGGGAGGACCGGGCGCGCCAGCCCAAGGTGGTCCGCGCCGTGCACGACCTCATCGGCCCACCGCCGGCCCACCTGGCCTCCGGTGACGTCACCTCGCCGCATGCCGTGCCGCGGATGCGACCCCGGTTGCGCCCGCGGGCCGCGGCCCCGGGACCGGGACCGGGCGGCCCGCCGCCCCGGCCGGGCTCGGGCCAGCCCACCGAGGAGATGCCGGCGATCCGCACCGGTCCGCGGCTGCGCCGCGGCGAGCGCGGTGCGGCCCGCGGGGAGCGGCCGGGCGCCGCCGACCGGTCCGACTACCCGCAGCGGCGCCGGGACCCTCGCCATTCTGACCCTCGCCACCCTGACCCCCGCTACCAGGACGCCGACCAGCCGGATCCCCGCCGCGGCGGGCCACGCCCGGCCGATCCCGGCCGCGGTGACCCGCGCCGGGCGCCCGGTCCCGCCGACGCCCGCCACCCGGAGGCCCGCCACCCAGACCCCGGCTGGCCAGCCTCCCGCCAGCCCGACCCTCGCCCTTCTGACCCCCACCCGGCGGACCCGCGCTACGGCGACCGGGGCCGCCCCGAGCAGTCCGACCCCGGCCGGTCACCGGTCGACCCGTTGACCTCACCACTGGGTGAGGTGCGCAGGCTGAAGGAGGATCGGTGAGCACCCTCACCACGACCCCCGGCTCCGCGGCCGGCGACCAGCTCGCGGCCCCCGCGGCGGCGCCGGCGAACCGGCCGGCCGACCGGGCGAACCCGACCCGCGCCGTGCTGATGCTGGAGGACGGGCGCAGCTTCGTCGGCGAGGCATACGGCGCGATCGGCGAGACCTTCGGCGAGGCGGTGTTCTGCACCGGGATGACCGGATACCAGGAGACGCTGAGCGACCCGTCGTTCCACGGCCAGATCGTCATCATGACGGCGCCGCACATCGGCAACACCGGCGTCAACGACGCCGACTACGAGTCCGACCGCATCCAGGTCGCCGGCTTCGTCGTGCGCGATCCGGCGCGGCGCCCGTCGAGCTGGCGGTCGCGCGGCAGCCTCGACGACGAGCTGGCCGCCGCCGGGGTCGTCGGCATCAGCGGCATCGACACCCGTGCGCTGACCCGTCACCTGCGCGAACGCGGGGCGATGCGCTGCGCGATCAGCAGCACGCTCGCCGATGACTCGGCCGTCAATGACCCGGCCGCCGGCGACTCGGCCGCCGGCGTCGACGAGGGCGGGCAGAGCGCCGCGCTGGCCGCGCTGCTCGACCGGGTCCGCAGCTCGCCGGAGATGGTCGGCGCCGATCTGGCCCCGGTCGTCTCCACCCCCGAGCCCTACGTGGTCCCGGCCGCGAGCGGCACGGCGCAGTTCAAGGTCGCCGCGTTGGACCTCGGCATCAAGCGGGCCACCCCCGCCGCCATGGCGGCGCTGGGGTGCGAGGTGCACGTGCTGNCCGCCCGGACCACCGGCGAGGAACTGCTCGCCCTCGAACCCGACGGGGTGTTCCTGTCCAACGGCCCCGGCGACCCGGCGACCGCCGACTACGCCGTCGAGGCCCTGCGCACCGTGCTGCGCGCCGACGTGCCGGTGTTCGGGATCTGCTTCGGCCACCAGTTGCTCGCCCGCGCCCTGGGCTTCGAGACGTACAAGCTGACCTACGGCCACCGCGGGGTGAACCAGCCCGTCGGCGACGTGGCCACCGGCCGCATCGCGGTCACCAGCCAGAACCACGGCTTCGCCGTTCGTGCCCCGCTGACCGGCGTGACGGACACGCCGTTCGGGCGGGTCGTGGCCAGCCACATCGGCCTCAACGATGAGGTCGTCGAGGGATTGGAGTGCCTGGACGTGCCGGCCTTCAGCGTGCAGTTCCATCCGGAGGCCGCGCCGGGACCCCATGACGCGGCCAACCTGTTCGAGCGGTTCCGCGACCTGATGGCCGCCGCCCGCCAGGCCCGCGCCGCGGTCGCCGGAGGGGAGTCCTGATGCCCCGGCGCGAGGATCTCAGCAGCGTCCTGGTGATCGGCTCCGGGCCGATCGTCATCGGCCAGGCCTGCGAGTTCGACTACTCCGGCACCCAGGCGTGCCGGGTGTTGCGGGCGGAGGGCCTGCGGGTCATCCTGGTCAACAGCAACCCGGCAACGATCATGACAGACCCGGAGATCGCCGATGCGACCTACGTGGAGCCGATCACCCCGGACATCGTCACCAAGATCATCGAACGGGAGCGGCCCGACGCCGTCCTCGCGACCATGGGCGGCCAGACGGCACTGAACACCGCCGTCGCCCTGCACGACGCAGGCGTCCTGGACCGCTTCGGCGTCCAGCTGATCGGCGCGAACATCGACGCGATCCGCGCCGGCGAGGACCGGCAGGCGTTCAAGGACATCGTCGCCACCGTCGGCGGCGAGACGGCGCGCAGCGCCATCTGCCACACCGTCGAGGAGTGCCTGGCCGCGGGCGAGGAGTTCGCCTACCCCGTGGTCGTCCGGCCGAGCTTCACCCTCGGCGGCGCCGGCAGCGGCTTCGCCCACGACGCGGGCGAGCTCGCCCGGATGGCCGCCGACGGCCTCGCGGCGAGCCCGTCGACGGAGGTCCTGGTCGAGGAGTCGATCCTCGGCTGGAAGGAGTTCGAGCTGGAGCTCATGCGCGACCGCGCCGACAACGTGGTCGTCGTCTGCTCCATCGAGAACGTCGACCCGATGGGCGTGCACACCGGCGATTCGATCACCGTCGCCCCGGCGATGACCCTGACCGACCGCGAGTACCAGACGATGCGCGACATGTCGATCGCGGTCATGCGCGCCGTCGGGGTCGACGCCGGCGGGTGCAACATCCAGTTCGCCGTCGACCCGGCGACGGGCCGGCAGGTCGTCATCGAGATGAACCCGCGGGTGTCGCGCTCGTCGGCGCTGGCCTCCAAGGCCACCGGCTTCCCGATCGCCAAGATCTCGGCGAAGCTCGCCCTCGGCTACACCCTCGACGAGATCCCCAACGACATCACCCGCACCACGCCGGCCGCGTTCGAGCCGACGCTGGACTACGTCGTGGTGAAGGTGCCGCGGTTCGCGTTCGAGAAGTTCCCCGGCGCCGATCCGACGCTGACGACGACGATGAAGTCGGTCGGCGAGGCGATGGGCGTGGGCCGCAGCTTCGCCGAGGCGCTGCAGAAGGCGCTGCGGTCGATGGAGTCGGCGGGCTCGATGTTCTCCTTCGTCCCGCCGACCGGCGACGCGGCCAGCCTGCTGGAATCGACCCGGGTGCCGCACGACGGGCGCCTGCGGGCCGTCCAGCAGGCGCTGCTCGCCGGCGCCGACCCGGCGGACGTCACCCGGGTGACCGGCATCGACCCCTGGTTCGTCGACCAGATCGTCTTCCTGAACGAGATCGCCGCCGCCGTCACCCGCACGCCGGCGGGCATCCGCCGGGCCAAGCGGGCCGGCTTCGCCGACGCCCAGCTCGCCGAGCTGCTCGGCACGTCCGAGGACGTGGTCCGGGCGTTCCGGCACCGGTCCGGCATCCGGCCGGTGTTCAAGACCGTGGACACCTGCGCGGCCGAGTTCGCCTCCGAGACCCCGTACCACTACTCGGCCTACGACAGCGAGACCGAGGTGGCGCCGAGCGGCCGGCCGCGGGTGATCGTGCTCGGCAGNGGGCCGAACCGCATCGGCCAGGGAATCGAGTTCGACTACGCCTGTTGTCACGCCGTGATGGCGCTGTCCGACGCCGGGTTCGAGACCGTCATGGTCAACTGCAATCCGGAGACGGTGTCGANCGACTACGACACCGCCGACCGGCTCTACGTCGAACCGCTGACGGTCGAGGACGTCCTCGAGGTCGTCCACGCCGAGCAGCAGGCCGGCCCGCTGGCCGGGGTGATCGTGCAGCTCGGCGGCCAGACCCCGCTGGGCATCGCCGCGGCGCTGGCGGAGGCGGGCGTGCCGATCGTCGGGACCCCGCCGGAGGCGATCCACCTGGCCGAGGACCGCGGCCTGTTCGGCCGGGTGCTGGCCGCCGCCGCCCTGCCCTCGCCGCCGCACGGCGTGGCGACCTCGTTCGCCGAGGCCCGCACCGTCGCCGAGCGGATCGGCTACCCGGTGCTCGTCCGTCCCTCCTACGTGCTCGGCGGCCGCGGGATGGAGATCGTCTACGACGACTCCATGCTGCGCGACTACATCGAGCGGGCCACGGCGATCTCCCCCGAGCACCCCGTGCTCGTCGACCGGTTCCTCGACGACGCCGTCGAGATCGACGTCGACGCCCTGTTCGACGGCGAGACGCTCTACCTCGCCGGCGTGATGGAGCACATCGAGGAGGCCGGCGTGCACTCCGGCGACTCGGCCTGCGCCCTGCCGCCGATCACGCTCGGCCGCGCCGACCTGGAGCGCATCCGCACCTCCACCGAGGCGATCGCCCGCGGCGTCGGCGTGCGAGGGCTGCTCAACGTCCAGTACGCCCTGCAGTCCGACGTCCTCTACGTGCTGGAGGCCAACCCGCGGGCCTCGCGCACCGTTCCGTTCGTCTCCAAGGCGACGGCGGTGCCGCTGGCCAAGGCGGCCGCCCGGGTGATGCTCGGCGCCTCCATCGGCGAGCTGCGCACCGAGGGCCTGCTGCCGCGCACCGGCGACGGCGCCACCCTGCCGCTGGACTCGCACATCGCGGTCAAGNAGGCGGTGCTGCCCTTCGGCCGCTTCCGCGACGCCGTCGGCCGCGGCGTCGACACCATCCTCGGCCCGGAGATGAAGTCCACCGGCGAGGTGATGGGCATCGACGACGGCTTCGGCACCGCGTACGCCAAGTCGCAGGCCGCCGCCTACAACGGGCTGCCCACCTACGGGCGGGTGTTCGTCTCGGTCGCCAACCGGGACAAGCGGGCGATGATCTTCCCGATCAAGCGGCTCGCGGACCTCGGCTTCGTCGTCTACGCCACCGAGGGGACCGCCCAGGTACTGCGGCGCAACGGGGTCAAGGCGGTCGTGCTCGNCAAGCACCGGGCGCCGACCGAGGGCCTGCTCGACTGCGTCGAGATGATCACCTCGGGTCAGATCGATCTGGTCATCAACACCCCGTGGGGGGTCGGCCCGCGGCTCGACGGCTACGAGATCCGCACCGCCTGCGTCAGCGCCGGGGTTCCCTGCATCACCACCATCCAGGGCGCCGCCGCCTGCGTGCAGGGCGTCGAGGCCCTGGTCCGCGGGGAGCTGGGCGTCCGGCCGTTGCAGGAGTACCACGCCGCCCTGCGCGAGGCGTGGGGCGGCGCGGACGGCCCGGCCGCCGGTCCCGCCGCGTCCACAGCCTCTGCCCCCACAGCCTCTGCCCCCACAGCCTCTGCGCCTACGGGCGCCGTGTCTGTGGTCGCCGCGTCCACGGAGTCCAGGGGCGCCGCAGATCCGGGCGTGCCGTTCGACGAGCAGCCGATCGAAGCCTTCGAGGAGCAACCGACCGAGCGCATCGACAGCCCGCCGGGCGAGCGCTTCGAGGAGCAACCGACCCAGCGCGTCGACTGGCAGTCGCCCGGCGACGCGGCCACGGCCACAGACCCGGTCACCGGCGGCGACGTGCGCAACGGTGTGACCGGTTTCGCGGCGGGCGACGCCGAGCAGAACGGTGCGACCGGGCCGGTGACGGGCGACCCCGGACCGGACACCTCGGCCGGGCCGGGCGCGGTGTCCGACGCCGACGCCGGCCTCGACCCCGCACGGACCGGTCGGTGAGTGCCGTGTCCCGCTTCACCCCGCGCTCCGGTCGGGCGCCGCTGGCCGTCGCGCTCGACGCCCCGGACGGCGCGACCGCGCTGCGGTGGGCCGCGGCGGTCGCGCCGCACGCCGCCGTGCTCAAGATCGGGATGGAGCTGTTCTACCGGGAGGGGCCGGCGATCGTGACGGCCCTGCGCACGGCCGGCCTGCTCGCCGAGCCCGCTGGGGGAGCCGAGCCCGCTGGGCTCGTTGAGGCCGGCACGGCGCCCGAAAGGGCGACCGGTGGTCCGCCCGAGCTGTTCCTTGATCTCAAGCTGCACGATATTCCGGCAACGGTCGCCGGTGGAATGCGGTCGGTCGCCACGTTGCAGCCTCGATTCGTCACCGTGCATGCGGCCGGGGGAGCGGCGATGATACGTGCGGCCATCGCCGCGGCCCCCACGGTCGAGGTGGCCGTTGTGACCGTCCTCACCTCGCTCGATGCGGCCGCGCTGACCTCCGTCGGGCTCGCCGGACCGCCGGATGATGCCGTCCGCCGCCTCGCCGTGCTCGCCGTCGAGGCGGGGGCGCGCACCCTTGTGTGCAGCCCACGGGAGGTCCGAATGGTCCGTTCGGAGCTCGGTGACAACGTGACTCTCATCACGCCCGGCGTGCGTCCGGAGGGGTCCGAGGTGGCCGACCAGGCGCGAATCGCGACTCCGCGGGAGGCACTGGAGGCGGGTGCGGACCTGGTCGTAGTGGGCCGTCCCATCACCCGAGCCACCGATCTGGGCATAGCGGCGAAGGTGGTCGCAGATAGTATTTTCGCAGGTCAGACGCCTGCGTCTCGCTGACGGCCGTGGTCAGGGCGGGGTGTGTTCGTCCTGGTGCGGTACGAAGCGGTACGGTGGGGCCGTCGTAGACCGAAAGGGTGCGGCACGAGCGGGCCACCCCTTTCGTCCCGTCAAAGCCTTCTCTTGTGCGGACAATATGTCCGCATCAGAGTGTTGTGGCCAAGGCTGGACCGAGGAGCCACTTCCTCGCTAGTTTGCGCGGCGCGATCACCGAATTGAGGAGGCGTACCCGTGCCCCTGCCGCCCCTAACGNCCGAGCAGAGGGCCGCCGCCCTCGAGAAAGCCGCGCTGGCTCGTAAGCAGCGCGCGGAACTCAAGGAGCGGTTGAAGAAGGCGGAGACCACTCTGGCCGCCGTCTTGGAACAGGCCGAGGCCGATGAGGTCGTCGGCAAGATGAAGGTTTCGGNTGTTCTGGAGTCGCTTCCCGGAGTTGGGCGCGTGCGCGCCCAGAAGATCCGAGAACGGCTCGGGATCAGTCCGACCCGCCGGCTGAGAGGGCTCGGCGCGAAGCAGCGCGCCGCGCTCCTCGAGGAGTTCGGAACGGCCTGATCCGGCGGAGTGGGAAATCCACTCCGGCAACCGGAGTAGGGCCTTGGCGGGACGCGGCGTCGCCGGGTGAGTGGTCTCACTCACGTTCTTCCGGCGAAGCCGCGGTACCTTCCGAGCGGATCGGGGGTCGGAATTCTTTACCGGCCCTCGATCCGAAAGTCNATGGGAAACAAGTCCCATCCTGGGCATCCACGGCCGGATGACCGCTGTGCGGCAGCCGTCCCGGAGGCCCTAGGGTTGGGGCCGTGGGTCTCACAGTGCTGTCCGGGCCGTCCGGCGTCGGGAAGGGAACGGTCGTTGCGGCCGTCCGCGAGCGTCATCCCGAGGTCTGGGTCTCGGTCAGTGCCACCACCCGGGCTCCCCGGCCCGGGGAGACCGACGGTGTCGAGTACCACTTCGTCGACGCCGAGGAGTTCGCCCAGATGGTCAAGGCCGGCGAGTTCGTCGAGCATGCGATGTTCGCCGGGCACGCCTACGGCACTCCGCGGGGTCCCCTGCAGGAACGGCTCGCCGCCGGCGTCCCGTGCCTGTTGGAGATCGAACTGCTCGGGGCCCGCCAGGTGCGTTCGGCGATGCCCGACGCCCGGTTCGTCTTCCTCGCGCCACCCACGTTCGAGGAGCTGGTCCGGCGGCTGACCGGCCGGGGGACCGAGTCACCCGAGGTCATCGCCCGCCGGTTGGACCGGGCTCGCATCGAGCTCGCGGCCGAGACGGAGTTCGACCACGTGGTCGTCAACGACGATGTGCGGGCTGCGGCCGCCCGATTGGTAGCATTGATGATCGGCTCCTAGGTGCGGGTCCGCTCGTACCGCGCCGCGAAGCCGCACTTCACGCGCCTGAGTCCGGGCGCAGGCGGCTTGGCGGCCTGTGCACGCGGCCCTGTGCGCGGGAGCACGGTCCGGACGGCGGCCGCCGCCCCGGACGTTCACCCCGGAAGGACATCGTGGCCGGAACCGTAGCCCACCCCGAAGGCATCACCAACCCGCCGATCGACGAGCTGCTCGAGGCCACCGACTCGAAGTACAGCCTGGTCATCTACGCGGCCAAGCGGGCTCGCCAGATCAACGCCTACTACTCGCAGCTCGGCGAGGGCCTGCTGGAGTACGTCGGGCCGCTGGTCGAGACGACCAACGCCCAGGAGAAGCCGCTGTCGATCGCGCTGCGCGAGATCAACGCCGGCCTGCTCACCCACGAGACCGTCTCCGACAGCCTCCCGCCGGTCGCCTGACCCGGCCGTGACCGACGAGCCCATCGGCGCCGCGGGCGCCTCGGCCCGGCGGCCCCGGGTCGTGCTCGGCGTGGCCGGGGGCATCGCCGCCTACAAGGCGGTCGAGGTGCTGCGCCGGTTCACCGAGTCCGGGCACGAGGTGCGGGTCGTGCCCACGCCGTCCGCGCTGCGGTTCGTCGGGGAGACGACCTGGGCGGCGCTGTCCGGCAACCCGGTCACGACCGATGTCTGGAGCGACGCCGACGAGGTCGCCCATGTCCGCATCGGGCGGGAGGCCGACCTCGTCCTCGTCGTCCCCGCGACCGCGGACCTGATGGCCCGCGCGGCCGCCGGGCGGGCGGACGACCTGCTCACCGGCACCCTGCTCACGGCCACCTGCCCCGTGGTCTTCGCGCCGGCGATGCACACCGAGATGTGGCAGCATCCGGCCACCCGGGCGAACGTGGCCACTCTGCGGGCCCGGGGCGCGGTGGTGCTGGATCCGGCCGTCGGCCGGCTGACCGGGGCGGATTCGGGGCCGGGCCGGCTACCGGAGCCGGCGGAGATCGCCGCGCTCGGCATGGCGGTGCTCGCCCGCGGGGCCGACGGCGTCCGTCCGGACCTCGCCGGCCGGCACGTGCTGGTCACCGCCGGAGGTACCCGGGAGTACCTCGATCCGGTCCGCTTCCTCGGCAACGCCTCCAGCGGGCGCCAGGGCTACGCGGTGGCGCGGGCGGCACTCGCCCGCGGGGCCGCGGTGACGGTGGTCGCGGCCAACGTCGCCCTGCCCGCGGTGGCCGGGGCGCGCACGATCGCGGTCACCTCCGCGGCCGAGTTGCGGGAGCGGGTGCACGAGGTGGCGCCGTCCGTGGATGTCGTCGTGATGGCGGCCGCGGTCGCCGATTTCCGGCCACAGGCGACACAGGCGTACAAGATTAAGAAAGAATCCGCGGCGCCCGACTCCATTGCCCTGGTGCGAAACCCTGACGTGTTGTCCGAGTTGGTGGCGAACCGCCGCCCCGGGCAGGTCCTGGTCGGTTTCGCCGCCGAGACGGGCGGTCCCGACGGGGGAGTTCTCGACCACGCCCGGGCGAAACTCGCCCGCAAGCCCGTCGACCTCCTCGTCGTCAACCAGGTCGGCGCCGGGCTCGGGTTCGAGGTGGCGGACAACGCCGCCGTGGTCCTGGCCGCCGACGGCCGCGAGACGACCATCGAACGCGCAAGCAAGGATCTGGTCGCGCACCGGATCCTCGATCTCGTGGTGGAGTTCCCGATCGGTCACGGGGACGGAACGTCCAGCGAGGCAGTGCGGGTACCCGTGCGGACGCCTCNGTAAGCTTCGTCGGAATCAACCGGATCTCCCAGGGGGTTAGACCAGTGGCGACGCGCCTGTTCACGTCCGAGTCCGTCACCGAGGGACATCCGGACAAGATCGCTGACCAGATCAGCGACTCGATCCTCGATGCCATGATCAAGGACGACCCGAAGAGCCGGGTCGCGGTGGAGACGCTCATCACGACGGGCCAGGTCCACGTCGCGGGTGAGGTCACCACCAAGACCTACGTCGACATCGCCGCGGTCGTCCGGGAGCGCATCCTGGAGATCGGCTACGACTCGTCCAAGAAGGGATTCGACGGCGCCTCCTGCGGGGTCAGCGTTTCCATCGGCGCGCAGTCCGCGGACATCGCCCAGGGCGTCGACACCGCTCACGAGACCCGCGTCGAGGGTTCCAGCGAGGACGAGCTCGACCGTCAGGGCGCCGGCGACCAGGGTCTGATGTTCGGGTTCGCCTGCGACCAGACCCCCGAGCTCATGCCGCTGCCGATCGCACTGGCGCACCGCCTCGCCCGGCGGCTGTCCGCGGTCCGCAAGGACGGCCAGGTCGGCTACCTGCGCCCGGACGGCAAGACCCAGGTCACCATCGAGTACGCCGACGGCAAGCCCGTCCGCCTCGACACGGTCGTCGTGTCCACCCAGCACGCCGCCGACATCGACCTCGACACGCTGCTCGCACCCGACATCGCCGAGTACGTCGTCGAGCCGGAGCTGGCGCTNCTCGAGATCTCCACCGAGGGCCGCCGCCTGCTGGTCAACCCGACCGGCCGCTTCGAGATCGGCGGCCCGATGGGCGACGCNGGCCTGACCGGTCGCAAGATCATCGTCGACACCTACGGCGGCTACGCCCGTCACGGTGGCGGCGCCTTCTCCGGCAAGGACCCGTCCAAGGTCGACCGCTCGGCCGCCTACGCCATGCGCTGGGTCGCCAAGAACGTCGTCGCCGCCGGCCTCGCCAGCGCCTGCGAGGTGCAGGTCNCCTACGCCATCGGCAAGGCGCACCCGGTCGGCCTGTTCGTCGAGACCTTCGGCACCGGCACGGTCCCCGAGGAGCAGATCCAGGACGCCGTGACCCAGGTCTTCGATCTGCGCCCGGCCGCGATCATCCGCGACCTGGACCTGCTGCGCCCGGTCTACGCCCAGACCGCCGCCTACGGGCACTTCGGCCGCCCCGAGCTCGACTTCACCTGGGAGTCCACCTCGCGCGCCGAGGCGCTCCAGCGCGCCGTCAAGGGCTGACGCCCCGACCGCACGCTCCTGGGAAGCCGGGTCGGTCCGCATCGCCGAACCGACCCGGCTTCGCCTTTCCCCGCCGTCCTGCCGTTCGCCGTGGCCGTGGGCCGATCGCGGTGGGTTGATCGCTGCGGGGGGCTGACCCGGGCTGACCGCGGCCGGCCGGTCCTGTCGGAGGTGCCTGGTACTAATGCCCTCATGACCGAACAGCCCGCCACGATCGCCGGTGTCGGCCCGGGGCCGGCCGGGCGGCCGGGCGAGGCTCGCGGCCGCGCCACGCCCGCGAGCGGGGAGGGCGCGGATCGGCCCGCGGCGGCGGGCGGTCCGAGACCGGCCTCCCCGCCGGGCGAATCCGCCGCGTCGGCGCCGCGGCCGGGTCGGGGTTCGGCGGCGCGCGCAGGTTCGGGTACGCGCGGGGGCTCGGGGCGGGCCCGCGGTCCCGGCGCGCCGTCCCCGCTGGCCGCGGAGCTGCCCGTGGCCAGGGTCGCGGTCGACACCCCGCTGACCCACCTCGACCGTCCCTTCGACTACCTCGTCCCGGCCGATCTCGCCGCGGCGGCCGTGCCCGGCTCCCGGGTCCGGGTCCGCTTCGCCGGCCGGCAGGTGGACGGTTTCGTCCTGGAACGGCGGGCCGTCTCGGAGCACCCGGGCCGACTGGCCCCGCTGGAGCGGTCGGTCTCGCCGGAGCCCGTGCTGTCCGATTCGATCGCCCGGCTCGCCCGCGCCGTGGCGGACCGCTACGCCGGCACGCTGGCCGACGTTCTTCGCCTCGCCGTGCCACCACGCCACGGCCGTACCGAGAGCGCCCCTTCCCCGCCGGAGGAAAGTCCCTCCCGACCGGCGACCGCCGCCGGTGTCTCCGAGGAGGCCTCCCCTCCGCCCGAGGCCGCTGCCACGACCTCCGAACCCGTCGCCCCCCGGCCAGAGGTCGCCGCTGCGCCGGAGAGCACCCAGCCGTCGGTCCCGACCCCGGTTCGGATGACCCCCGGGGCTGCGCCGTCGGCGCCGGCGGATGGTGCTGCCCACGACGGGCGGCCGGCGGAGTGGGCGCGCTATCCCGCCGGGCCGTCGATGCTCGCGGCGCTGGCCGCGGGCCGATCGCCGCGCGCGGTGTGGTGGGCGCCGCCCGGCCCCGCGTGGCCGGCGATGATCGCCACCGCGGTCGGCGCCACGGTGCGGTCGGGCCGTGGCGCGGTCGTCGTCGTTCCCGACCATCGCGACGTCGACCGGGTCGAGGCCGCGCTGGTCGAGGTCATCGGACGCGAGACCACCGTCGCCCTGCGGGCCGACCTCGGCCCGTCGCGCCGGTACCGCGCCTTCCTCGCGGCCAGCCGCGGGCAGGCGCGGGTCGTCGTGGGCACCCGTTCCGCGGTCTTCGCCCCCGTCGCCGACCTCGGCCTGCTGGTCGTGTGGGACGACGGGGACGAGCTGCACGCCGAGCCGCTGGCTCCCTACCCGCACACCCGAGACGTCGCCATGCTGCGCGCGCGCCAGGACGGCTGCGCCCTGCTGATCGGCGGTTTCTGCCCAACGACGGAGGCCGAGGCGCTCGTCCGCAGCGGCTGGGCCCATCCGCTGGTGCTGCCCCTGCCCGAGGTCCGGGCGCTCGCCCCCCGGGTCGAGGCGACCGGCTCGGACCACGAGTACGCCCGAGATCCGGCCGCCCGCGCCGCTCGGCTGCCGTCGCTCGCGGTCCGCACGGCCCGCCAGGCCCTGGCCGCCGGTGCCCCGGTGCTGGTCCAGGTGCCCCGGCGCGGCTACCAACCCTCGCTGGCGTGCGCGGACTGCCGGCGTCCCGCCCGCTGCCGGCACTGCCAGGGTCCGCTGGGCCGCTCCTCCGGCGCCGGCGTGCTGTCCTGCCAGTGGTGCGGTCGCCCGGTGCCCGCCGCCCCGGGCGCGCTGGGAGCCGCCCCCGCGCCCGAGCCCCGAGCCCCCGAGCCCCGGGCCGTTGCCGCCGCGGGTGGCGCGGCCGGCGTGGCGGTCTGGCGATGCCCGTCGTGTTCGAGCCCGCGGCTGCGGGCCTCGGTGACGGGGGACCGGCGCACCGCCGAGGAGCTGGGCCGGGCCTTCCCCGACGTCCCGGTGCGGACCTCGGGGCGCGACGGCGTGCTCGCCGCCGTTCCCGCCGAGCCGGCGCTCGTCATCTCCACCCCTGGCGCCGAGCCGGTCGCGGTCGGTGGGTACGGCGCCGTGCTCCTGCTCGACGGCTGGGCCCTGCTCGGCCGCCCCGACCTGCGGGCCGCCGAGACGACCCTGCGGCGCTGGGCGGCGGCGGCGGCGCTGGCCCGCCCGGCGCCACGCGGCGGGCGGGTCATCGTGTCCGCCGACGCCGGGCTCCCGGTCGTGCAGGCCCTGGTCCGCTGGGATCCCGCGACCTTCGCCGCCCGAGAGGCCGACGAGCGCGCCGAACTCGGTTTCCCGCCGGCGACCCGGATGGCCACCGTGGAGGGCAGCGCCGCGGCTGTCGCCGAGCTGCTCGCGGTGACCCGCCTACCCGAGGGGGCCGACCTGCTGGGCCCCGTGCCGCTGCCACCCGCACCCCGCGCACGGGCGGCAGCGACCCCGGGCGGCGGGCCGGCGTCGGTCGGCGGCCCGGGCGCTGGCGAGGGGGGCGAGATCGAACGGTTGCTCATCCGGGTGCCCCGCGAGCGCGGCGCGGCCCTCGCCGCCGCCCTGCACGAGGCTCGCGGCGTCCTCGGCGCCCGCCGGAGCACCGCCGGCCTGCGCGTCCAACTCGACCCGCTCGTCATCGGCTGACCGCGCGCCCACCGCCGGCGGCCGGCCCCCGCCGGGGCCGGCGTCTGTCGCCGGGGCCGGCCGTCCGCCACAGCGGTGCCCGCCCGCGGTACGGTCGGGCAGCGGCAGGCTCGAGGACGCCGCCCGTGTCCCCGTTCCGGGTGCTGGCGGACGGTCCCCGGCCTGGCCAGACAGCTCGGATCTTGCCCCCGTAGACGGCCGCGGCGTCCGCATGGCGTCGCGGCGGATCGGTGCTCGCGTATGCGTCTTGTTTTCGCCGGCACACCGGCGGTCGCCCTGCCCAGCCTGCGGGCGTTGATCGACAGCCCGCGCCACGACGTGGTCGCGGTCGTCACTCGCCCCGACCGGCCCGCCGGCCGAGGCCGGAAGATCAAACCACCTCCCGTGCACCTGCTTGCCGATGAGGCCGGCATCCCGGTGCTCAGCCCGGAGCGGCCGCGCGACCCGGATTTTCTCGCGGCGCTCGCCGGACTGGCGCCGGACTGCTGCCCGGTCGTCGCCTACGGCGCCCTGCTGCCCCGGGAGGCGTTGGCGATCCCCCGCCACGGCTGGGTGAACCTGCACTTCTCGCTGCTACCGGCCTACCGCGGCGCGGCGCCGGTGCAGCGCACGGTGCTCGCCGGCGACGACCTCACCGGCGCCAGCGTGTTCCAGATCGAACCGGCGATGGACTCCGGCCCGGTGTTCGGCGTCGTCACCGAGCGGGTCCGCCCCACCGACACCTCCGGTGACCTGCTCGACCGGCTCGCGGAGTCCGGGGCGCACCTGCTCGCCGCGGTCATGGACGGCATCCACGACGGGACCCTGCAGGCAGTGCCCCAGCCCGCCGAGGGGGTGTCGTTCGCACCGAAGCTGACCGCCCAGGACGCGTTGATCGACTGGACCCTGCCGGCGGTCGCGGTGGACCGGCTGACCCGGGCGGCGGCACCCGCGCCCGGAGCCTGGACGGTGTTCCGGGACCGACGGATCAAGATCGGTCCGGTGCGTGTCGGGGCGCAGAACGTGCCGGCCGAGCTGGCGCCGGGCCGGCTGGCGGCGCTCGCCGACGGCGCCGTCGCCGTGGGCACCGGGACGGCGCCGGTGCTGCTCGGCGAGGTGCGGCCCGAGGGCCGCGGGCCGATGGAGGCCGCCGACTGGGCCCGAGGGGCGCGGCTGACCGCCGAGGACGTCCTGCGTGCGCCGGCAGAGCAGGTGTCGCCGGCAGAGCAGGTGTCGCCGGCAGAGCAGGCGTCGTCGGCAGAGCAGGTGTCGCCGGCGGAGCAGGTGTCGTCGGCGGGGAGGCTGTCCGGCGGCGGGGGAGCCGCATGAGCCCGGCCGGATCACCGGGCACCCGCGGCGCCCGCCCGCCCGCCGCCGTCGACCGGCCCCGACTGCTGGCCTGGGAGGTGCTGCGCGCGGTCGACGAGCGTGGTTCGTACGCCAACCTGCTCCTGCCCTCGCTGCTCGCCGGCAGCGGGCTGCCGGCCCGCGATCGCGGCTTCGTCACCGAGCTCGCCTACGGTGCGCTGCGCGCCCAGGGCACCCTCGACGGGCTGCTCGATACGGCCACGAGCCGACCCGTGCACGACATCGACCCGCCGCTGCGCGACGCGCTACGGCTCGGCGCCTACCAACTGCTGCGCACCCGGGTGCCCGCCCGCGCCGCGGTGGCCAGCACCGTGGATCTCGTCCGGGCGACCAGCGGCGAGCGTCCGGTCCGGTTCGCGAACGCGGTGCTGCGTCGGGTGGCCGCCCGGATCGCGGAGACGGGCGGGGATCTCGCCGCCCTGCTCGGCGCTCCCCGCTTCGAGACGGACCCGATCGGCCACCTCGCGGTGGTGACGACCCATCCGCGCTGGATCGTCGAGGTGGTGGCGGAGGCGCTCGGGGACGACCTCGACGAGACCCGCGCCGCGCTCGTCGCCGACGACGCCCGGCCCGCGGTGCACCTGGTCGCCCGTCCGGGCCGCACCGATCGGGACCGCCTGCTCGCCGAGGCCGCCGGGGAGGGGCTCGTGGCGGCACCCGGCCCCTACTCGCCGTATGCGGTGCGCCTCGACGGCGGCGATCCCGCGCGGCTGCCGGCGGTGGCGTCCGGGGCCGCGGCAGTGCAGGACGAGGGCAGTCAGCTCGTCGCGCTCGCGCTGGCCCGGACGGCTACGGTCGGCCGGGACCGTGGGCTGACCGTCGACCTGTGCGCGGGCCCCGGCGGCAAGGCGGCGCTGCTCGCCGGCCTGCTCACCGATCGCTCGGGCGGCGGGCCCGGGTTCTCGTCGGGTCTCGAGGCGGCATCGGGTCTCGAGGCGGCATCGGGTCTCGAGGCGGCGTCGGGTCTCGAGGCGGCGTCGGGTTCCGGCGCGAGCCTGCTCGCGCTGGAACCGCGGGCGACCCGAGCCGGGCTGGTGGCCCGGTCGCTGGCGGGAGAGCCGCGGGCCTGGGTGGTGCGCGCGGACGGGCGGGCGGCTCCGCTGCCGGCGGGCAGCGTCGACCGGGTGCTCGTCGACGTCCCCTGCACCGGGCTCGGGGCGCTGCGGCGCCGCCCGGAGGCCCGCTGGCGGCGTATCCCTGGCGATCTGGCCGCTCTCGTGCCGTTGCAGAGCGCCCTGCTCGTCGCCGCGCTGGACCTGGTCCGACCCGGCGGGGTGGTTGCCTACGCGACCTGCTCCCCGCATCCGGCGGAGACCGTCGAGGTGGTTCGCCAGGTGAGCGGCCAGCGGGTCGATGTCTCCGTGCTCGACGCGCGGCTCGGCCTGCCGGAGGTCGACGGACTCGGATCCGGTCCGTTCGTCCAGCTCTGGCCGCACCGGCACGGCACGGACGCGATGTTCGTGGCGCTGCTGCGCCGCAACCCGGACTGAGCCCGGGCGGGGGCAGGCGCCGGCCCCGCGACCGCCGGCCGCCTGCCCGGGGGCCGGCGCGCGGCGGAGGTACCGGGCGCGGCGGTCCCGAGCGGGAAGGCTCCCAGCGGAGGAGGTGTCGACCGCGAAGGTGTCGAAACGGGTCGGGGCGTGGGTCGTTCGGTCGATAGTCTCGCGGGGTGGCAACCGCACAGATCTATCCCAGCCTGCTCGCCGCGGACTTCGGCCGACTGGCCGACGCCGCCCTCGCGGTCGAGGGTCGAGCCGACTGGCTGCACGTCGACGTCATGGACTACCACTTCGTCCCGAACCTGGCGTTCTCCCCGGACGTGGTGACGGCGTTGCGGTCGACGACGCAGACTCCGCTCGACTGCCATCTCATGATCGACAACCCGGACCGCTGGGCCGCCGACTACGCCGAGCGCGGCGCGGCGAACGTGACCATTCACGCCGAGGCCGTGTCCGACCTGCCGCGGACGACCGCGGCGATCCGGGCCGCCGGCGCCCGCACCGGCCTCGCCGTGAAGCCGAACACCCCGGTTGAGCGCTACCTCGACGACCTGCACCGCTTCGACCTGCTGCTGCTGATGACGATCGAGCCCGGTTTCGGGGGTCAGAAGTTCATGACCGAGGTGCTGCCGAAGATCGAGGNGGCTCGCCGCCTGATCGACGACCGCGGCCTGGACCTGTGGCTGCAGATCGACGGCGGGGTCAACGAGGACACCGTCGAGCAGGCCGCGGCCGCCGGGGTCGACGTCTTCGTCGCCGGCACGGCGGTCTTCGGCGCCGACGATCCCGGCGAGGCCGTCGAGAAGCTGCGCGCCCAGGCACTGCGGGTCGCCCCCCGGCTGACCCCGCCGGCCTCCCGATCGGTCGGCGACCCGGCGTGACGACGCCCGGCTCGCCGCCTCCCGGTGGTCCGCCCCCAGGGCACGTCGGGGACCGGTACTGGCTGGCCCGCGCGGTCGAGCTCGGGCGTCGCTGCCCGCCGTCGTCCACGGCGTTCTCGGTCGGCGCGCTGATCGTGGCGGCCGACGGAACCCTGCTGGCCGACGGCTACTCCCGGGCGGAGGAACCGCACGACCACGCCGAGGAGGTCGCGCTGCGCCGCCTCGCCGCGCGCACCGACTCGCCGGCCGCCCGCAGCGGTCGGGCCGCCGGTGCCGGTCGGGCCGCCGGTGCCGACCCCGGTGCCGCCGGTGCCGACGCCGGTGCCGGCGTCGATCCGGCGGGGGCGACGGTGTACAGCTCGTTGGAGCCGTGCAGCGCCCGGGCGTCGCGGCCGCGGACCTGCACGGAGCTCATCCTCGCCGCCGGCATCGGCCGGGTGGTGTTCGCCTGGCGCGAGCCGTCGCTGTTCGTCGACTGCGACGGCGCCGAACGGCTGGCCGCGGCCGGCGTCGAGGTGGTCGAGATCCCGGCGCTCGCCGCGGACGTCCGCGCGGTCAACAGCCACCTCCCGCTCGGCTGAGGGCCGCGGGGGCGCATCCGACCTGGTGTTTGACCGGCAGGCATGACCTCGGTCACATCGCCGGGTGCGGCGTGTGGCCGCTTCGTATGTCAGACTTGGGGGCAGTACAACCAGCAGCACGCGCGCTCCGGGGTCGGTGAAACTCCGAGCCGGCGGTGATAGTCCGCGACCCGTCCGCAGGTACTGGGACGGCTGATCCGGTGGAATTCCGGGACCGACGGTCAAAGTCCGGATGGGAGGACGCGCGCGGGCCCAGTGTCCGTGGGTGGCCGTCNCCGTCCGCGGGCGCGCGTCGGCGTGCGCATGCCGACAGGNCCCGCGTGGCAACTCCCCGAAACCGGGGAGCGGTGCCCGGGACCGAAGGGCGCGAGTCGGATGTTCACCGGCATCGTTGAAGAGCTCGGCGTGGTGGCTGCGGTGGATGCGCGGCCGGAGTCGGCGGCGCTCACCATTGCCTGTCAGACCGTATTGGCGGACGCGACCCACGGCGCTTCCATCGCCGTCAACGGCGTGTGTCTCACGGTGACCTCCTTCCAGCGGGCCGGCTCCGATCCGGCTGGCACTGATCTGGCTACCGCTGATCTGGCTACCGCCGATCCGGGCGGCGGCGTGCCGGCCGGGGGCGCCGGTCGTGCGGGGCCTGCCGGCACAATCGCGGCGTCCGCGACGTTTACGGCTGACGTGATGCGCGAAACCCTCGTGCGGTCCTCCCTCGGCGAGCTCGCCGTCGGTGATCCGGTGAACCTCGAACGGCCCGTCCGGCTGGCCGACCGCCTCGGCGGCCATCTGGTCCAGGGGCACGTCGACGGCGTCGGCGTCGTCGTCGACCGGCAGGCCGACGAGCACTGGGAGGTCGTCCGCATCGCCCTTCCCGCCGGCCTCGACCGCTATCTCGTGGAGAAGGGCTCGGTGACGGTCGACGGCGTCAGCCTGACCGTCGTCGAGGTCACCCCGGCCGGGGGTGACTCCCCGGCGACGTTCACGGTCAGCCTGATCCCCACCACCCTCGACCTGACCACGCTCGGCCGCCGCGCACCGGGTGCCCGGGTCAACATCGAGGTCGACGTGCTGGCCAAGTACGTCGAGAAGCTGCATGCCGGCACCATCGACCCGAACGGACTGTCCCGATGACCACATCCGCGGCCGGCGCCCCCTCGACGGCCATCCCCGCCCCGCCCGTCCCCGTCCTGCCCACGGCCGTCACCGGGACGTCCGACGCCGGCCCGGCGACCGGCGACGGCGACGTTGACGTGACGTTCGCCTCCATCGAGGACGCCATCGCAGAGATCGCCGCCGGCCGGCCGCTCGTCGTCGTCGACGACGCCGACCGGGAGAACGAGGGCGATCTGATCTTCGCCGCCGAGGCGGCCACCCCCGAGCTCGTCGCGTTCATGACGCGCTACACCTCCGGGGTGATCTGCGTGCCGATGGACGCCGTCGACACCGACCGGCTCGAGCTCGACCAGATGGTCCCGCACAACACCGAGCGGATGGGCACGGCGTTCACCATCACCGTCGACGCCCGCGAGGGCGTCTCCACCGGCATCTCCGCCGCCGACCGGGCCCGCACGATCCGGCTGCTCGCCGACCCCGACACGGTTCCGGGCGACCTGAGCCGGCCGGGGCACATCTTCCCGCTGCGGGCCAAGGACGGCGGCGTGCTGCGGCGGCCGGGCCACACCGAAGCGGCCGTCGACCTGGCCCGGCTCGCCGGACTGCGCCCGGCCGGCACCATCTGCGAGATCGTCAACGACGACGGGACGATGGCGCGCCTTCCCGAACTCGCCGCGTTCGCCCGCGAACACGGCCTGCTGCTGATCTCCATCGCCGACCTCATCGCCTACCGCCGGCGGACGGAGAAGCAGGTGGTGCGGGTCGCCGAGGCGACGATCCCGACCAGTTACGGCACCTTCCGCGCCGTCGGCTNCCGCAACACCCTCGACGGGGTGGAGCACATCGCGTTGATCCGCGGCGAGCTGGGCGACGGCGAGGACGTCCTCGTCCGGGTGCACAGCGAATGCCTCACCGGCGACGTGTTCGGCTCGCGGCGCTGCGACTGCGGCACCCAGCTCGACGCCGCCCTGCGGATGATCGCGGCCGAGGGTCGCGGGGTGGTCCTCTACGTGCGGGGCCACGAGGGCCGCGGCATCGGCCTGATGCACAAGCTGCGGGCCTACCAGCTCCAGGACGCCGGTCACGACACCGTGGACGCCAACCTCGCGCTCGGCCTGCCCGCCGACGCCCGCGACTACGGCACCGGCGCGCAGATCCTCGTCGACCTCGGGGTGCGTGGCCTGCGGCTGCTGTCGAACAACCCGACGAAGCGGGCCGGCCTGGAGGGCTACGGGCTGCGCATCGTCGAGCTCCTCGGCATGCCGGTCACCCAGACCCCGGAGAACCTGCGTTACCTGACGACCAAGCGGGACCGGATGGGCCACGTCCTGCCCGGGCTGCCCCGCGCCGTCGGAGAGGACGAGCCGGCCGGTGGCCGTTGGGCGTCGAGCCCCGCGCGGGTACCCGCGACCTCCGGTTGCGCCGCCGTCCCGGGTGGCGGCGGCAGCTCTTCGGCCGGCGTGGATCTCACCGACGGAGAGGGTCTGTGAGCGGCTTCGGCGCGCCGCAGGAGGTGCTCCCGCCGGTGGCCGGGCTGCGGCTGGCGATCGTCGCCACCCGCTGGCATGCCGAGATCACCGATGCGCTGCTGGCCGGGGCGCTGCACGCGGCCAAGGACACCGGGCTCGCGACGGCGCCGACCGTCGTGCGGGTCTCCGGTGCGGTCGAGCTGCCCGTCGTCGCCGCGGCGCTGGCCCAGCGGCACGACGCGGTCGTCGCCCTCGGCGTGGTCATCCGCGGCGGCACGCCGCACTTCGACTACGTCTGCCAGTTCGTCACCGCGGGGCTGGCCCGGGTCACCCTTGACGCCCGGGTCCCCGTCGGCTTCGGCGTGCTCACCTGCGACACGGTCGAGCAGGCCCGTGACCGGGCCGGGCTGCCCGACTCCAGCGAGGACAAGGGTCGGGAGGCGACGCTGGCCGCCCTCGACACCGCAGCGGTGCTGCGCGAGCTGGCCCTTGCGAGCTGACCGCAGCGGCTGACCCCGCCGGCTGACCTCCCGCCGGCGTCGCCGAGTGCCATCCGGCCACCGTCCCCGCTGGGGGCGGTGGCCGTCCGCATCCTCATGTCGCACGGACGGTACGAGCCCGATCCGTCCCGGTGACATGGCCTCGGTATGGTGTTGNCATCGCATGGCGATTCGGAGTGGATCGAGTGTGCCGGTGGTGTGTTCGCTGCTCGTGGGTCTGTTTCCGGCTATCTGGATCATCTCGGAGCTCTTGTCGGGGCAGTGGGTGACGCGAGACCGTGATGCCACGCCGTAGCGGTTGCCTCGCGCTCCGGTGTCGTCCAGCGGAGTCGGTCCGGAGATGGGGGCGGGGTGGCACGGATGGCGGGTCATGGTGGGAGCCGGGACGATGACGACACCGCGGCGCCGGTCGATCCGTCCGGGGCCGACCGGGACGGCCTCGACGTCTCGGCCCGGTCCGCCGATCAGGAGGCCCCCGGCGCGGGCGGCGGGGATGCCCGCCCGATCTCCCTGCTCGGCCTGCGCCTGACCGAGCCGCAGTCGCCGCGCAACGCCCTGGTCACCCGGCGCCCCACCCGGACGCGTCCCGGCGTGCCGCGGGGCGAGCCCGGCAGTGGGCTTCCCGGTGGGACGCCCGGGGGGCTGCCCGGAGATCGCGCGCCTGGTCCCCTGCCGTCCCCTCCCGCCTCGACGGCCGCCCGACTCGGGCAGACCCGGCCCCCGCAGACCCGGCCGCCCGTCGATCGGACCTCCCCGCCCGCCCGTTCGCCGGAGGTCCGCCCCTTCGCGGATCGGACCTCACCGCCTCCGCTGCCCCCGTGGTCGCCATACCCTGCGCCGTCCGACGGCGGGGAGGCGGCCGCGTCCACCACGGATGGTCCGCCGCTTCCGCCGCTTCCGCCGCTTCCGGCCACCGGCACCGGCACCGGCACCGGCACCGGCGATCCGATCCCGCCGGCCGGTGGCTGGGCACCCACGATCGGCGGCGGCTGGCCGACCGCGACCGACGGACCCCCGGCGACGTCCCCGGACCGGCCGGGCTGGGGTCTCGGCGCGCCGGCCCCAGGCCCGTCCGGGTGGACGCCCGACCTCGCCGTCCCGGCCCACCCGTCGCCGTCCGGCGAGGCCGCGACACCGGCCGGGGCCACCGGCCGCCCCGCCGCCGCGCCGGCCCCCGGTGGCCTGGTCCTCCCGCCGGGGACGGACGCTGCGCCGCCCGTCGGCGCTGCTGGCGGGGTCGTCCCGTTCCTTCCGGTACCTCCGCCGCCCAGTGCCACGGTGCTGCCGCCGAACGTCTCCCCGCCGCCTCCCACAGCTCCGCCGCCTCCCACGGTTCCCCCGTCTCTCACGATTCCGCCGCCTCCCGCGGTTCCGCCGCCCGGTGAGAGCTGGGGCAGCATGACGGTTCTCGTGCCCGCGGCGGGCTCGCTCCTCCCGCCGGGTGCCGCACCCGCCGCCTCAAGACCGGATCGCCCCGAAGATGCCGACGGCGGCTCCGCCGCCGAACAACCCGGTCATCCGTGGGCGGGAGCGCCCCGCCCCACGCAGATCGACCCGGCCTCGGCCGGGCCCGTGCCCATCGAGCCGTCCCGGGCCGCGCTGCCCCTGCCGTATCCGGACGTCACACCGGCATCGCCGGCCGACCTGCCGGCCCCTGCCTATTTGTATCGGCCGGCCGACCCGCTGTTCGGCCCCTCCGGAGCCGAGTACGGCCCGGCCGCCGTCCCCCCTGCGGCCCCCCTCTACCCGGCTGCGGCCCCCGTCGGGCCGGAGCTTCCGCCGCTGCCCTCGTCCACCAACCCCGCCGCGCCCTGGCAGGTGCCGGAGGAAAGCCCATCGGCGCCGGGCGTGCCCGACCCGCCCCCGCCCGCGACCGCGACCGCGGAGTCCGCGCCCCTGCACCGGGGCGAGATGAGCCGTTTCGACGTCACCCGCCCGGGCGCGGCCCTCATGCCAGCCCAGCCGCCTCAGGTCCAGCCGCCTCAGGTCCAGCCGCCTCAGGCCCAGACGTCCCAGGGCCAGACGTCCCAGGGCCACACCCCGGACCCGACCCGGACCGGTCTGTTCCCCCCGACCGGCGGTGCCACCCCGACTCGCGATGCGACTCGAAGTGATGACATCGCCGGGTTCGGTGACGGCGCCGCGGCCGATCCGGCCGCCGGCGCCTCCTGGCGGGCCGCCGAGGCGTCCGCCGCCGCCGGCCCGTGGGCGGAGCCGATCTCCACAGCGCCCGCGCTTCCCCCACCCCCGCCGAACATGCCGGTCCGGCGGGTTCCCGCGGCGCCGGTCCGACCGGCGGGTGCGGTCATCGCGCCTCGGGCAGCTGGAGCCGTCCCGCAGCCCGCGCCCGCCACGGCGGCGAGCGCGGCGCCGGTGGGCGCCGACGGCCTGGTCTACCAGCGTCCGCGGGCCGGGGGCCGGCGTGTACTGATCGGCGGGTTCGGCGGCGGCGGCGGACGGACGACCGTGGCCGCCGGGCTGGGCCTGGCGATGGCTGCGCACCATGGCCACCGGGTCGTCGCCGTCGACGCCTCCCCGGACCAGTGCGGGCTGCTCGCGCACCGGGTCGGCCTCATGCCCCCGGGGGTCGGCCTGCGGGAACTGGCCGGCGCCCGCCCGCCGGTCTCCTCCCTCGAGGACGTCCGCCGTTTCCTGGCCTCCGACGGGTCGGGGGGGCTGGAGGTGCTGGCCGGGATGCGCGACCTTGCCGGCCCCGGCCTGCTGCCCGAGGAGCTGGCCTGGGCGTTGGACCTGCTCGGCCACTGGTACCCGGCCGTCGTCGCGGACGCGCCGCCGGGCTGGAACCAGCCGGTCCCCGCCACCCTGCTCGCCCGCGCGGACCTGCTCGTGCTGACCGTCCGCGCCGGGGAGGCGGAGATCGCGGGTGCGGACGACGCGCTGACCGCGCTCACCGCGGCCGGCCGCGGTGACCTCGTCGCCACCGTCATCGTCGCCATCGTGGAGACCTACCCGTCCCGGCTCAGCCGCGGCGCCCGGATGCGCCTGGACCATCTCGAGGATCGGGCGTACATGACGGTGCCNGTGCCGTTCGACGCGGCGCTGGCCGACAGCCGGCCGATCAACTGGTTCCGCCTGCGCAGGCGGACCCGGTTCGCCTTCCAGCGTCTCGCCGGTGCGGTCGCCACCGCCCCGCTGCCCGGTTCCCAGCCGGCGGCGGCCCTCGCCCGCCCCGCTCTCGCCGCCGCCGATCCACAGGCTCGCATCGCTGCCTGGCCCTCGGGGGCCTGACGCACCCACCGCCGGCCCCGGGTGGTCCCGGCGGCGGGGCGGTGATGGGGGGCGGCTGCAGGCCGGTCCGGCACCGGCGGCCGCGGGGCCGCCCGGCGCTGCGGCGTTTAGGCTGCGGGGAATGGCACGCCATCTGCTGACTCCGGCCGGGCAGGGAGACGACGGGGCGGCCGACGAGGCCCTCGTCCGGGTGCTCGCCGCCGGCGGCTCGACCGGTCGCGTCGATCCTGCCGCCCTGACCGCCGCCCTGCGCCGCGCCCGGGTCTTCGTCGCGATCGAGGCCATGCTCACCTCGGCCGACGCCACCACCGGCGCCGACAAGACCAGTGAGATGGCGCTGGCCACTCTGCGCACCCCGTCCGGTGCCACCGCGCTGCCGATCTTCTCGAGCGTGGCGACGCTCGCCGCCTGGCGTGGGGCCGCCCGCCCCGTGCCGGTGGCCGCCCCGGACGCCTGGGCGGAGGCGGTCCGCCTCGGCCTCGACTCGGTGGTGATCGACGTCGCCGGTCCGTACCCGACCAGCCTGGAGGTCGGTCCCGGCGGCGCGGACATCCCGGTCGGTCCGGATGCCGCCGCCGATGCCGATCGAGCCGACCGCGCGGTCGCCGTCGATCGTGCGGGTGCGGTCGATCGTGCGGGTGGGGCCGATCGTGCGGATGTCGCCGGTGGTGGGGATGCGCCGGTGGGCGTGGGGCGGACGGATCCGTCCGTCGACATCGCCCTGACGGCGCTGCGGCGGCCGGCAGCCCCCGACGGACCGCTGGCCCGTCCCCGAGTGCGGGTGGCCCTGCGGGCGATCACGGAACGGGTCGAGGCCTGGCCGGCCGAACTGGTGGAGCCCGGCGCGACGGCGCCGCGACCCGTGCTCGCCGTCGCGGTCCACGGCTCGGTGGGGGACACGCCCGCGACGGGGGAGTCGATCGCCCGTCGACTGTCCCAGCTCCTGGCGACGGCTTCCGCAACCAGCGGCTCGGCCTCGACGGCTCCGACGGCCTCGACGGCCTCGACGAGCCCGGCGGGTGGGGCTGGCCAGCTCGGCGCCCCCGAACCCGCGGCCGCGCGCGCGGTGGCGGTGCTGCTGGTCGGGTCGGGACAGGCTCGGGCGGTGCGTCGGCTCCTGGGCCGTGGCCTGCGCTCCGAGCGGCGCTGGGGGTGGCGGCCGCCCCGCTGAGCCACCCCGCGGCCGCGCGGGTCCGGGTCGCGGGGCGGATCGCTCCCCGCGGGCCGGCCGTCGCCCGGATCGTCCCTGTCTGTCGGCTCGCGGATCGCGGTCGCCGCGCCCGTTCGGGGCGGCCGGTCGCCGCCGTGATCGTCCTGCCCGGCGGTGTGGTGCTACTCTTGGCCTCAGACCGATTGCCGGTTGGTTCCACCCATCCGATGGTGCCGTCGTTCGTGACGGCCCTGGCGAGGGCACGGAGCCTGTCCGGCAGGACCAAGCGGGGGTTCGCCCTCCACCCGATGTTGCCGACTGGCGCCGCCTCCACGGGGTGTCAGAGTGTCGACCGGCCCGAGTTCCGGGCCGTGGCCACGGCAGCCGGGTCGCCGGTCGGCCGAGCCGTTCCCGCGGTTGTCGGCCGGGAGCCTGGTGCGGCCAGGCTCGGTGCTCCGCTGCGGTGAGGTCACGCCCGCGCGTCGAGCAACGGAGGAACACATCAGCACAGAGTCCCGTATCAATGACCGGATCCGCGTCCCCGAGGTACGCCTCGTCGGCGCGGAAGGCGAGCAGATCGGCATCGTTGCGATCGGCGAGGCTATGCGCATGGCGCAGGAGGCCGATCTCGACCTCGTGGAGGTCGCGCCGACCGCTCGCCCTCCGGTCTGCAAGCTGATGGACTTTGGAAAGTTCAAGTACGAGTCCGACCAGAAGCGTCGGGAAGCTCGGAAGAACCAGGTCCAGACCGTCATCAAGGAAATGAAGCTGCGGCCGAAGATCGATCCGCACGACTACGAGACCAAGAAGGGTCACGTCGTGCGGTTCCTGCGAGCCGGTGACAAGGTAAAGATCACCATCATGTTCCGCGGTCGGGAGCAGTCCCGGCCGGAGCTTGGCATCCGCCTGCTCCAGCGGCTGTCCGCCGACGTGGNCGACCTCGGCTACGTGGAGGCCCAGCCCAAGCAGGACGGCCGGAACATGACGATGGTGATGGCCCCGCACAAGGGTTCCAAGCCGCAGCGGCTGCCGGAACCGGCTGGCCACGTCTGACCCGACGTCGGTGGGTCCGCGCGGTGGTGTCCCCACCGTCCGGACCTCACCGCGCCGACCGCTCGACCACCCCCCGTAAACCGTCAGGATGTCGACATGCCCAAACAGAAGTCCCACAGCGGCGCGAGCAAGCGGTTCCGGATCACCGGCTCCGGCAAGGTGGTGCGCCAGAAGGCCAACCGCCGCCACCTGCTGGAGCACAAGTCCAGCCGCCGCACCCGCCGGCTGGCCGGCGTGGAGCCGCTGACGAAGGCGGACGCAGGCCGAATCAAGCGCCTTCTCGCCCGCTGAGCGCGCCCCGCTGACGAATCCGGCCCCGGTGACACCGGCGCGCCCTGCGCGGTGATCGATCCCGGTCCGGCCGGCCNGATGCACCCGAACGAAGGAGACAGGTGCCCTCATGGCACGCGTGAAGCGGGCGGTCAACGCCCAGAAGAAGCGCCGTACGGTCCTCGAACAGGCCAGCGGCTACCGGGGNCAGCGCTCGCGGCTCTACCGCAAGGCCAAGGAGCAGATGCTCCACTCGATGACCTACTCCTACCGGGACCGTCGCGCGCGCAAGGGCGACTTCCGGCAGTTGTGGATCACTCGGATCAACGCTGCGGCGCGCGCCAACGGCATGACGTACAACCGCTTCGTGCAGGGTCTGAAGCTGTCCGGCGTGGAGGTGGACCGCAAGATCCTCGCCGATCTGGCGGTCAACGACGCCGCGGCCTTCACCGCTCTGGTCGAGGTGGCCCGGGCGGCCCTGGCGGCGGCGCCGGAGCCGACCGCCGCCTGAGCCCGTCGCGACGCCGACCCGTGCCCGCCGCCCGCGTGCTCCCGCCGCCCGATCGTGGGCCGGTCGCCGGGCTGCGGTCGGCTCGGGTCGGTGCCGCCCGGCGCCTGCGGCGCCCGGCGGAGCGCCGGGAGCAGGGCCGCTTCCTCGTCGAGGGGGCGCAGGCCGTCGGCGCGGCCGTCGCCGCGGGCGGCCTGCTCGAGGTGTTCGTGGGCGTGTCGGCGGCGGGCCGTCACGACGATCTGCTGCGCGCCGCCGCGGTGCCCGTCCGGCTCGTGACGGACGAGGCCGCGGCGGCGCTGTCCGAGACGGTCACCCCCCAGGGGCTCGTCGCCGTCGCCGCCCTGCCGGGTCACCGGCTCGTCGACCTGGCCGCACCCCGACTGGTGGCGGTGTGCGTGGGCGCGAACGATCCGGGCAACGCCGGCACCGTGATTCGCAGCGCGGACGCGGCCGGGGCGGACGCGGTGGTGTTCACCGGCGGCGGCGTCGACCCGTTCGGCGGGAAGTGCGTGCGGTCGTCGGCCGGTAGCCACTTCCACCTCCCGGTGATCGTCGAACCGACGCTCGCCGACGTGGTGGCGGGGTTGCGCGCACGGGGGTGCCGGATCGTCGCGACCTCGGGTTCCGCGCGGCGTGATCTCGACACCGCGGTGGACGCCGGCGAGCTCGACGGGCCCACTGCCTGGTTGTTCGGCAACGAGGCGCACGGTCTCGATCCCGCCGGTCTGGCCGCCGCGGACGCGGCGTTGCGGGTACCGGTGTACGGTCAGGCCGAGTCCCTGAATCTTGCGGTTGCGTCCGCCCTGTGCCTATACGCATCGGCGCGGGCGCAGAGAACGGGTAGGTCCGGTACTGACGGCACCGGAGGAGGTGGTCGGCGGTGGTGAACACCGTCGCATCGACATCCGAACAGGCGCCGACCACGCAGCAGCCGCCGGCTCCCGCCGGTGCAACCGTTCCCCCGGCGGGCGGCTCGGCCGGCTTGCCCACCACCGCCGCCCCGGCATCAGGCGAGGCCATGACTGCTGACGACGAGCCCGTGCAGGATCACGGCGTACCGGCGGACCCCGCCGAGGCCGACGGCGGCGACGGCGCCGGCTCGGCCGCGCTGGACGGGCCACTGCCCGCGGCCGCGTTCGATCTGCTGCCCGATGCGGTCGTCGTCACCGACGCCGCCGGCACGGTCGAGGTCTTCAACCGGGCCGCGGTCCGCCTGATCGGCGTGCCCGTGCCGGCCGCGGTCGGCCGGCACCTCACCGAGGTGCTCCCGCTGCTGGACGAGCGCGGCAACGACTGGTGGGAGTGCTCCGCGCTCAGCCGGGAGCTGCCGAGGGTCATCGGGCAGCCCGAGCGACGGCTGACCTATGCCGGTCCGGTGCACGATCGCGACTTTCACGTCACCGTCCGCTTCACTCGGGTCGCGGGTCGGCTGGCCCGGGTCTCGCTGTCGCTGCGCGACACGCTGAGTCGGGAGCGGCTGGAGCGCAACCGGGCGGACCTGGTCNCCACCGTCGCCCACGAGCTGCGCTCGCCGCTGACCAGCGTGAAGGGCTTCACGGCGACGCTGCTGGCCAAGTGGGACCGGTTCACCGACGAGCAGAAGAAGCTCATGCTGAACACGGTCAACACCGACGCCGACCGGGTCACCCGCCTGCTCGCCGAGGTGCTCGACGTCTCCCGCATCGACTCGGGCCGCATCCAGGTCCGCAAGCAGATCGTCGACCTGCCCAGCCGGGTGCGCTCGGTGGTCGACGGCAAGATCGCCGCCGGGGCGGCGGGCGCCGAGCGGTTCAACGTCCGCGAGGAGGGCGAGCTGCNCGAGATGTGGGTCGATCCGGACAAGATGGAGCAGGTGCTCCACAACCTGGTCGACAACGCGCTGCGCCACGGCGCGGGTACTGTGACGGTGCTGCTGCGCGGCAGCGACACCGGCACGGAGGTGAGCGTGGCCGACGAGGGCGAAGGCGTGTCCGAATCGAACGCCGCGCGCGTGTTCACGAAGTTCTGGCGCGGTGCCAGCCGCGGCAACGGCACCGGTCTCGGGCTCTACATCGCCAAGGCACTGATCGAGGCGCATGGGGGCACCATCTCGGTCGGCCGGGCCGCGGGCGGCGGCGCCGAATTCCGATTTTTCGTGCCCGCCGGCGGTCCGGTGTTCGGCTGAGGCCGAGCGTCACGATCGACCGGCGGGCGCCCCGGGCAGCCGACGGGCGGCATCGAGCGCGGACCGCGCCGCCGCCGCGGCTGCCTCCCGGCCTCCATCGCCCGCCGGGCCCCTTCCGGGCCGGGCGATCACTCCGGCCGGGCGACCTCATGCCCAGCGAAACGATACGAGGATGAGCACCGTGCCCGCCCCTGGAGAGACTGTCGACCCGTCCCGGGTCCACGCCCTCGACCCCGACCAGCTCGCCGCGGCCGTCGCCGCGGCCCGGGAGTCGATCCGCGCCGCCACCGACCTCGACGCGCTGGCCGCCGCCCGCACCGCCCACGTCCACGGCGCCGCCGCCCCGTTGGTGCTGGCCCGCCGGGAGCTCGGTGCGCTGCCGCGCGAGGAGCGTGCCGACGCCGGCCGTCGGCACAACGCCGCCCGCGCCGAGGTCCAGGCCGCCTACGACACGCGCCTGGCCGAGCTGACCGCCGAACGCGACGCCCGGGTGCTGCGCGAGGAGCGCGTCGACGTCACCCTGCCCGTGGCGCGCCGTCGCCGCGGCGCCCGCCACCCNCTGTCCTCGCTGTCCGACCGGCTCGTCGACGTGTTCGTCGCCATGGGCTACGAGGTCGCCGAGGGACCCGAGATCGAACACGACTGGTTCAACTTCGAGGCCCTGAACATGGCCCCCGACCATCCGGCCCGCAGCGAGCACGACACCCTCTACGTCGAGCCCACCGCCTCCGGCCGGGTGCTGCGTACCCACACCTCGCCGGTGCAGGTCCGGGCCCTGCTCGACCGGCCGCTGCCGGTGTACGTCGTGTGCCCGGGGCGGACGTACCGCAACGACACCATCGACGCCACCCACTCGCCGGTGTTCGGCCAGCTCGAAGGGCTCGCCGTCGACGAGGGCATCACCATGGCCGACCTGCGCGGCACGCTGGAGGTCTTCGCGCAGGCGCTGTTCGGCTCCGGGTTGTCGACGCGGCTGCGCCCGTCGTTCTTCCCGTTCACCGAGCCGTCCGCCGAGCTGGACGTGCAGTGCTTCGCCTGCCGCGGCGAGGCGGCCCGCCAACCCTGCCGGGTCTGCTCGGACGAGGGCTGGATCGAGATCGGCGGCTGCGGCATGGTCGATCCGAACGTGCTGCGGGCCACCGGGGTCGACCCGACCCGCTACAGCGGCTTCGCCTTCGGCATGGGCCTGGAACGGGCCGCGATGATCAGGCATGACGTCCGGGAGATCCGCGACTTCGTCGACGGTGACGTCCGGTTCAGCCTCCCGTTCGGAATCGAGGTCTGAGCAGATGCTGATCGTGATGTCCTGGCTGCGGGAGTACGTCGAGGGGCTGCCGCCCACCCGGGCGGTCGCCGACGCGCTGATCCGCGCCGGTTTCGAGGTCGAGGGGCTGCGCGGCGTCGGGGGCGATGTCTCCGGCGTCGTCGTCGGGGAGATCGTCGACTTCGAGATCGTGGAGACGAAGAAGAAGGACGTCCGCTGGTGTCAGGTCCGCGTGGNCCCGCAGCCGGCCGGCGAGTCGTCGGGTCTCGGTGTGCGGGGGGTCATCTGCGGCGCGCACAACTTCGCCGTCGGCGACCGGGTGGCCGTCGCGCTGCCCGGCGCGGTGCTGCCCGGCGGGTTCGCCATCACCGCCCGCAAGACCTACGGCCATGTCAGCGACGGGATGATCTGCTCCGCCCGGGAGCTGGGCCTCGGCGAGGATCACGACGGCATCCTCGTGCTCCCGCCGTCGGCCCCGATCGGCGCCGACGTCACCGAGCTGCTCGATCTCGTCGACGAGATCCTCGACATCGCCGTCACCCCCGACCGCGGCTACGCGCTGTCGGTGCGGGGCATCGCCCGGGAGGCGGCGACCGCCTTCGCGCTGCCCTTCACCGACCCGGGCGTCCCACGGTCCGGGCAGGTCGAGGCCGGGCAGGTCGAGGCCGGGCAGGTCGCGGCCGGGGAGAGTGCGGCCGGGGAGGCGTATCCGGTCGTCGTCGAGGACACCGCGGGCTGCGACCGGTACGTCGCCCGGGTGGTCACCGGCGTCGACCCTGCGGCCCGCACGCCGCTGGGCTGGTCCCGGCGGCTGTCGTTGGCCGGGATGCGGCCGATCTCCGTGCCCGTCGACGTCACCAACGCCGTGCTGCTCGGGCTCGGCCAGCCGCTGCACGCCTTCGACCGGGCGAAGCTCACCGGCGCCATCATCGTGCGCCGGGCCGAGGCGGGGGAGACGCTGCGCACCCTCGACGGGGTCGAGCGCATCCTCGACCCCGAGGACCTGGTCATCGCGGACGACACCGGCCCGATCGCGCTGGCCGGGGTGATGGGCGGCGCGAACACGGAGATCTCCGCGCAGACGACCGACATCGTGCTGGAGGCCGCGCACTTCGACCCGATCAGCGTCGCCCGCACCGCGCGGCGCCACCGGCTGTCCTCGGAGGCCGCGCGGCGCTTCGAGCGCGGCGTGGACCCGGCGCTCGCCCCGGTCGCGGCGGCGACGGCCGTCGACCTGCTCGTCGAGCTCGCCGGCGCCCGCCCCGCTCCGGGGGTGACCGACCTCGACCACCGACCGACTGCGGCGCCCGTGCTGCTGTCCCTGCACGAGCCCGAGCGGCTCGCCGGCCGGCCGTACTCCGCCGAGGTCGTCCGCCGCCGCCTCGCCGACGTCGGCTGCGTGGTCGCCGCCAGTGCCACCTCGGACATCACCGACTTCACCACGGATGTCACCGGCGCCACCACCGTCGGTGGGGTCACCACCACCGTCGTCGGTGGTGATGTCCTCGTCGTCACGCCGCCGTCGTGGCGGCCCGACCTGACCCGGCCCGCGGATCTCGTCGAGGAGATCATGCGGTTGGAGGGGTACGACACGATCCCGGTGACCCTGCCGCTGCTGCCCGCCGGCCGCGGCCTGACCCCGGCGCAGCGGATGCACCGGGCGGTGGGCCGGGCGCTGGCGTACGCCGGCCTGGCCGAGGTGCTGACCCTGCCGTTCGTGGCCGCGGACGCCGCCGACGCGCTCAGCCTGGTCGCGGACGACAAGCGGCGCCTGGCGGTCCGGGTCGCCAACCCGATCGCCGAGGACGCCGCCTACCTGCGCACGACCCTGCTGTCCGGGCTGATCGCCGCCGCGGTGCGCAACATCGGCCGGGGCCAGCAGGACCTGGCCCTGTTCGAGGTCGGTCGGGTCTTCCGGGAGCAGCCCGGCGCGCCGGTGCGGGTGCCGACGCCGCCGGTGGACCGCCGTCCGTCCGCGGAGGAGATCGCCGCGCTGGACTCGGTCCTGCCCGGGCAGGACCGTCACGTCGCGGCGCTGCTCACCGGTCGCCGCGAGCCGACCGGCTGGTCGACGCCGGGCCGCGAGGCGGACTGGGCGGACGCCGTCGACGCCGCGCATGTCGTCGCCGAGGCGGTCGGGCTCACGCTGACCGTCACGGCCGGTGACACCATGCCGTGGCATCCCGGCCGCTGCGCGGAGCTGACCGTCGGCGGCCGCCTCGTCGGCTTCGCCGGGGAACTGCACCCGCGGGTGCTCGGCGACGCCGGCCTGCCGCCGCGCACCGTCGCGATGGAGCTCAGCCTCGACGTCCTCGTCGAGGCCGCGACGGCGGCGCCGCCGGTCGTCGCGCCGGTGATCTCCACCTACCCGCCGGCGGACCGGGACGTGGCGCTCGTCGTCCCGAGCCGGGTGCCGGTCGCCGAGGTGACCGAGGCCCTGCGCGAGGGCGCCGGCGACCTGCTGGAGTCGCTGACCCTCTTCGACGTGTTCGAGGGCGCCCAGGTCGGCGCCGGGCAGCGCTCACTCGCCTTCGGTCTGCGCCTGCGGGCGGGGGACCGGACGCTGACCGCCGCCGAGGCGAACGCGGTGCGCGACGCGGCCGTCGAACTCGCCGCGCAGCGCACCGGCGCCGCCCTACGCGCATAGGCAGGCAGGTTTTCGGCCGGATGGCGGCCAGATCGTGCCGAGGCATACTCACGGTTCTGCGCCCGCAATCGCGACCAAGCCTCGGCACGATCACGGTTCCGCACGCAACTGGTAGCAGAAGGACGCGACGGTTCCGCAGGGAACATCATGATCACTGGTCCTGGTCCTGGCGGCCGCCGGGTCTAGCCGTGCCCGCGCCGGCCGAGGACGAGCAGCCCCACCAGGGGCAGCCGGATCAAGACGAGCAGCCCGCCGCGTTTTCCCGCCCCGGCCGGGACCGGTTCGTCGCGGTCCGCCGCGGGAGGGGTATCGGCCCCGGAACCACCTCCACCGAGGAATCGGTCCGTGCCGGGGCCGCGCAGGCACGCCGGAAGGCGGCCCGGTCGGCTGCACGCCAGGGCGAAGCGCCGGCCGGCCGTGCACGCCACGAGCAGCTCCGCGCGGGCGTCGACATCGAGCATGTCGTAGTGCTCCCGGGCGTACGCGTGGGCGTCTGCCCAGGTCGTCGTCGGTGGGAGCCACGCGGCGACGGCCGCGAACCCGGCGCGGAAGCCGGGGGTCCGCGCCAACGCGGGCCAGTGCTCGACCACTACCGACCGGCGCTTGTCGATCAATGCCGCGCGGGTCGCCTCGATCCGGTCCGTGGCGAAACCGGGCGGTGGGCCGTCTCCCGCCGTGAGCGCCCGGACCAGTGCGATCTGCCCGGCAAGTAGCTCCCCGTCGGCCCGCGCGTCGGCCGGCTCCAGACCCGCGCGGGCGGCCCCCGTCTCGGATCCCCTCCCGGCCCCCGTCCCGGATCCCGGCACCGATCCCGCCCCGCTCGCCGCCGCGCCGGTCGTCGTGCTGATCGCTGTGCTGATCGCTGTGCTGATCGTCGCGCGGGTCAGGCCCGCGGCGCGGGTGACCGCGTCGAGCTCGGCATGGAACTCGGCCACCGGCGGCAGGTGGGTGTCCCGTTCCAGCAGGCAGGGCAGCGGGCCCGGCCAGTGGTCGACGGCGGTGCGCAGCAGCTCGAGGACCTGTGGGCGAACCGGGTGGGCGTGCGAGTCGTGGTACAGGCCGCCGGCGGTGACGCCGCCGGCGACGTGCAGGTAGGCGACCCGTTCCCAGGGGATGGCGGCCAGGAACCGGTCGGGATCGGTGCCGTGGTTGACCACGTCGCCGTACAGGTTGGCGACGTCGAGCAGCAGCATCACCCCGGTCTGCTCGGCCAGCTCGGTGAGGAACGCCGCGGAGTCCAGCTCGTCGTCGGGCCAGCGCAGCAGCGCCGCCGGGTTCTCCACCGCGAGCGGAACGGACAGCTCCGCGCTCAGCGACCGGATGTTGCGCGCCAGCACCCGCAGCGCCGCGCGGGTACGCGGCACCGGCAGCAGGTGCCCGGCCTCGACCCCGCCGGCCCGGACGAACGCGGCGTGCTCGCTGACCAGTGGGGCGTCCAGACGCTGCGCGACACGGACGAACCGGTCGACGCGGGNGCGGTCCAGCGGCTCGCTGCCCCCCAGCGACAGCCGGACGCCGTGCGGCACCATCGGCACGTCCAGCTCGGTCAGGGCGACCGGCAACGGCCGGTCGGGGTCGACGCTCTCCGCGATCAGTTCGACGAACGCCAGGTCGCCACGCTCGGCGATCGCGGCGGCGAGGGGCGGGCGCCAGCCCACCCCCAACCCGGGTGGCAGCGGCGAAGTCGGTCGGGACGGTCGGAGCCGGGCCATCACCCCCCGCCTCCACAACCCCCGCCGCCGCACCCTCCGCCGCCGCATCCCCCGCCGCAGCTACCCCCTCCGCCGCAACTACCCCCGCCGCCGCAGCCGCCACTCGAGGTGGTGTCGAGGCTTCTTCTCGATCGGGCGGTGCCTCGGGGTCGCGGCCGAACGGCGGGCGCGAGCAGCCCGAGCTCGGTGGCCAGTTTCCGGTCGGCGCCGCCGAGCGCCTCCGGTCCGAACAGCGCGACCGCGAGCGCATGCTGCCCCGGCAGACCGCCGCCGGCCAGTCCGGGCAGGCGCCGCCGGGCCTCGACCGCCACCGCCCACCCGGCCGCGGTGGTCTGCGGCGTCTGGAGGCGGACGCCGAGAACGAGGGCGCCGACCTCGCCGAGCGACAGCACGAAGACGGCGCTGCCGTCGGGCGAGCCGACGTCCGCCACCAGCAGGATGATCCCGCCGACGAACAGGGCCAGCGCGGCGGCCCGGCACCAGCGCAGCACCCGCTTCTGCCGGACGGTGGGCAGGAGCCCCTCCTCGCACAGCCGCTGGCGCGTCGCGGCCAGCGCGGGGGTGCCGGCGAGCCACCGACCGAGCTCGGCGATGCGGCGCCCGCCGTGCGCGTCGATCTCCTGGTGGATGGCGCANCGCAGATCCTGATCCGCGCAGACCGCGGGGCGACGGGAGATCACGGTCCCCGGGGTGGCGCCCGGCCCCACGGCTTCCGATTCGTTGAGCGCGACCACCGCGACCAGCGCCGCCAGATCCGGGCCGCCGTCGAGCAGGGCCAGCTCCTCGGCCTGCTCCGGCCGCGGTCCCAGGCCGTCGGCGTCGAGTCCGAAGCGGTCGACGACCGATCTGGGTGCGGTCAGGCGAGTCGCGGCGCGCCCCCTTCTCGTGCCGTCCCCGTCGGTGCCGTCTCGCCCGGCGTCGCCCGCTCCCATGCCGACCCGGTCGGGGGCGGGCGCGGGTGCGCCGCGCTGGGCCGCCCGCCACGCGGCCCACGTGCCGATCCACAGGACGATCACCAACGCGACATAGCCGATCGCGATCACCATCCGCCGCTCCTCACTGCCGTGCATCGTCCGAGGACAGTGCGTGATATGTGCGGCCCAGGATGGGAGGGCGCGGTACCTTCAGCGTCAACGTGAGGTCAACCGCCAGGTCAGGCGGTCGACGCCCGGCGCGGAGGGGGCGCGGACCGACGTCTGCGCCCGCGACCGACGCGGCCGCGCTGCCCGCCGCGCCGCCCGCGTTCGCCGAATGTCGTTGCATGCCCATAAGCTCGTGTGTATAACCTTGCACATGGGAGTGACCGCAGCAGTGGCAGGGGCGAGCGGGTACGGCGGCGGGGAGCTTCTCCGCCTGCTGCTCGCCCACCCGGAGATCGAGATCGGCGCGCTGGCGGCGAACACGTCGGTCGGCCTGCCCGTGACGGACGTGCACCCGAACCTGCCCGACCTGTCCGGCCGCGTCTTCACCGACGCCGAGACGCTCGCCGCGGCCGAGGCGGACGTCGTCTTCCTCGCTCTGCCGCACGGGCAGTCGGCGGCGGTGGCGGCCACCCTGCCGAGCACCGTGCGCGTCGTCGACCTCGGCGCCGACCACCGCCTCGCCGACCCGGAGGCGTGGCGACGCGCCTACGGCGGCGAGCACGCCGGCACCTGGACCTACGGCCTGCCCGAGCTGCCCGGGGCGCGCGCGCGGATCGCCGCGAGCCGCCGGGTCGCGGCGCCGGGCTGCTACCCGACGGCCTCCACGCTCGCCCTCGCGCCACTGCTGGCCGCGGGCCTCGTCGAACCGCAGGACCTCAACGTCGTCGCCGCCAGCGGCACCTCCGGCGCGGGCCGTTCGGCCAAGGTCAACCTGCTCGGCAGCGAGGTGATGGGCGACCTCACCGCGTACAAGGTCGGCACCCACCAGCACCGTCCGGAGATCGTGCAGGCCCTGTCCGGCGTGGCCGGGACCGCGGTGAGCCTGTCGTTCACCCCTGTGCTCGCCCCGCTGCCCCGAGGCATCCTCGCGACCTGCTCCGGGCGGGCCACCCCCGGCACCGACGCCGACGCCGTGTACGAGGCGCTGCGCTCGGCGTACGCGGGCGAGCCGTTCGTCCGGGTGCTGCCGCCCGGGCGTTGGCCGCACGCCGCGGCGACCCTCGGCGGCAACGCCGTGCACGTGCAGGGCACCTTCGACGCCGAGTCCGGGCGGGCGATCGTCGTGTCCGCCATCGACAACCTCGGCAAGGGCGCGGCCGGCCAGGCGCTGCAGTGCGCCAACCTCATGCTCGGCCTGTCCGAGACCGCGGGCCTGACCGCGCAGGGCATCGCGCCATGACCGGACGTTCCTTGCCTATCCAGAGGGACGAAACGGACATCGCCGCCTCGGGATACGCAGTAAAGGCGACCGCCGGTCGTCGAGCGAGCGACGTGAACGGCACAGACAGCGACGTGAACGGCACAGACGTGGACAGCAGACAGGAGTGGCCGAGGTGAGCGTGACCGCCCCCAAGGGCTTCCGGGCCGCCGGAGTCGCGGCCGGGTTGAAGCCGTCCGGGCGTCCGGACGTGGCGCTCGTCGTGAACGACGGGCCGTCCGACGCCGCCGCCGGCGTGTTCACCCGCAACCGGATCCAGGCCGCGCCCGTGCTGTGGACCCGCCAGGCCCTCGCCGACGGCCGGCTGCGCGCCGTGGTCCTCAACTCCGGCGGCGCCAACGCCTGCACCGGGCCGGCCGGCTTCGCCGACACCCATGCCACGGCCGAGCACGTCGCGGCCGGCCTCGGNCTCGGCGCCGGGGACGTCGCGGTCTGCTCCACCGGGCTGATCGGCGTCCGGCTGCCGATGGACACCCTGCTCGCCGGGGTCACCAGGGCCGTCGCGGACCTCGCCGGCACCGGCGGCGACGACGCGGCCGAGGCGATCCGCACCACCGACACCGTCGCGAAGACCGCCGTGCGGAGCTCCACCACGACGCCGGGAGTGACCGTCGGCGCGATGGGCAAGGGCGCGGCGATGCTGGCCCCGTCGCTGGCGACCATGCTCGTCGTCGTCACCACCGACGCCGTCGCCGACGCCGCGACCCTCGACCGGGCGGTGCGCCAGGCGTCCCGGGTCACGTTCGAGCGGGTCGACTCCGACGGCTGCCTGTCCACCAACGACACCGTGCTGCTGCTCGCCTCGGGCGCCTCCGGGGTGACGCTGCCCGAGGCCGAGCTCACCGGGCTCGTCGCCGAGGTGTGCGACGACCTGGCCCAGCAGATGCTCGGCGACGCCGAGGGCTCCACGAAGACCATCGCGATCACTGTCACCGGGGCCGCGAGCGAGTCCGACGCCCTGGAGGTCGGCCGGTCCGTCGCCCGCAACAACCTGCTCAAGTGCGCCCTCTACGGCAAGGACCCGAACTGGGGGCGCGTCCTCGCCGCGGTCGGCACCACCCAGGCCGCCTTCGAGCCCGACCANCTCGACGTGTCGATGAACGGGGTGCAGGTCTGCCGGGCGGGTGCGCCAGGGGAGGACCGCGACCTCGTCGACCTCTCCGACCGGCGGATCGACATCCTCGTCGATCTGCACGCCGGCGCCGAGGAACTCACCGTCTGGACGAACGACCTGACCGACGGCTACGTCTACGAGAACTCGGNCTACTCCACATGACCGACACCGCCCCCACCACCGCCGGCGCCGGCCGGGGCCCGGCGGCGACCGCCCGCGGGCACGCGGCGCTGGCCAAGACCCAGGTCCTCATCGAGGCGCTGCCGTGGCTGTCCCGCTTCCAGGGCGCCACGATCGTCATCAAGTACGGCGGCAACGCGATGACCGAGCCCGCGCTGCGCGCCGCGTTCGCCGCCGACATCGTCTTCCTGCGCTACTCGGGGCTGCGGGTGGTGGTCGTCCACGGCGGCGGCCCGCAGATCACCGCGCACCTGGCGCGCCTCGGCGTCGAGTCGACGTTCGTCGGCGGCCTGCGGGTCACCACGCCGGAGACCATGGACGTCGTGCGGATGGTGCTGCTCGGCCAGGTCAACCGGGACGTCGTCGGCCTGGTCAACGACCACGGCCCGTTCGCCGTGGGCCTGTCGGGCGAGGACGCGAACCTGTTCACCGCGCGCCGACGCCCCGCGATCGTCGACGGGGAGGAGGTCGACGTCGGCCTCGTCGGCGACATCGTCGAGGTCCGGGCCGAGACGGTCAACGCCCTGCTCGACTCCGGCAAGGTGCCCGTCGTCGCGTCGGTCGCCCGCGGGATCGACGGCGGCGTCTACAACGTCAACGCCGACACGGCCGCCGCGGAGCTCGCCGTCGCCCTCGGCGCCACCAAGCTCGTCGTCCTCACCGACGTCGAGGGGCTGTACGCGGACTGGCCGACCAGCGACGAGGTGCTCAGCGAGCTGAGCATCACAGAGCTCGAACAGCTCCTGCCCACGCTCGCGGCCGGCATGATTCCGAAGATGGAGGCGTGCCGGCGGGCGGTGCGCGGCGGCGTGCCGCAGGCGCACGTGCTCGACGGCCGGGTGCCGCACGCCGTGCTGCTGGAGATCTTCACCGACGACGGCATCGGCACCCTGATCACTCCCGATCGCGACCTGGCCGGACCCGCCGCCGTCCCGACCGCGCCCCCGCCCCCCGCACCGGCCGCCGTGCCCGCACCGGCCGTCGGACCAACCGCCCACGAGACCGGAGGACGGCCATGACCGCCGATCTGCTTGCCCGGCGCGACGCCGTCGTGATGGCGACCTACGGCCGTCCGACGATCTCCCTGATCCGCGGGAAGGGCACCCGGGTGTGGGACGACGCCGGGCGCGAGTACCTCGACCTGCTCGGCGGGATCGCCGTCAGCGTGCTCGGCCACAGCCATCCGGCGATCCGGGCCGCCGTCGTCGACCAGTTCGACACGCTCGGCCACGTGTCGAACCTGTACGCCAACGAGCCGCAGGTGCGCCTGGCCGAACGGCTCGTCGAGCTGCTCGCCGCGGGCGCCCCGGCCCCGGGCCTGCCCGCCAGCGGTGCGAAGATCTTCTTCGCCAACTCCGGAGCCGAGGCCAACGAGGCCGCCATCAAGATCGCGCGGCGTACTGGCCGGCCGGAGATCGTCGCCGCCGAGGGCTCGTTCCACGGCCGTACCCTCGGCGCGCTGTCCATCACCGGGCAGCCGGCCAAGCGCGCGCCGTTCGAGCCGCTGCTGCCCGGCGTGCGGTTCGTGCCCTACGGCGACGCCGCCGCGCTGCGGGCCGCGGTCGGCGAGCGGACCTCGGCGGTGTTCCTGGAGCCGACCCTCGGGGAGGCCGGCGTGGTGCCGCCGCCGCCGGGCTACCTGGCGCAGGCGCGGGCGGCCTGCGACGACGCCGGAGCCCTGCTGGTGTTCGACGAGGTGCAGAGCGGCATCGGCCGGACCGGCTCCTGGTTCGCCCACCAGGCCGTCGGCGTCCAACCCGACGTCGTCACCCTCGCCAAGGNCCTCGGCGGNGGCCTGCCGATCGGCGCCTGCATCGGCATCGGTGCCGCGGCGGACCTGCTGCGCCCCGGCGATCACGGCAGCACGTTCGGCGGCGGCCCGATCGTCTGCGCGGCGGCCCTGGCCGTGCTCGACACGATCACCACCGAGGGGCTGCTCGACCACGCGACGCGGCTGGGCGACCGGCTCGCCGCGCAGATCGTCGCGGCGGGGATCCCGGGGATCGTCGGGGTGCGCGGCGTGGGCCTGTGGCGGGCGATCGAGCTCGCCGGCCCGTTCGCCCCGGCGGTGGAGACGGCGGCCCGCGCGGCGGGCTATCTGGTCAACGCGGTCGCCCCGGACGCCGTCCGGCTCGCCCCGCCACTGATCCTCACCGACGCCGAGGCGGACGCCTTCGTCGCGGCGCTGCCCGCGATCGTCGGCGCCGCGCGCGATGGCGCGAGCCTGTCGGAGCAAGCCTCTAAGGTCGGCGCATGACGGCCCGACACTTCCTTCTCGACACCGACCTGACCTCCGCGGAGCAGGCCGCCGTTCTCGACGTCGCCGACCAGCTCAAGGCCCGCCGCCGCGCCCCCGGGCCGGCGGACCGCCCGCTCGCCGGGCGGTCGGTGGCCCTGCTGTTCGAGAAGCCCTCGACCCGCACCCGGCTGTCGTTCGACGTCGGCGTCGCCGAGCTCGGCGGCCATCCGGTCGTCATCGACGCGGCGAGCACCCAGCTCGGCCGCGGCGAGACGATCGAGGACACCGCCGCCGTGCTCAGCCGGTACGTCGACGCGATCGTCGTGCGCACCTTCGCCCAGGAGCGCCTCGAGCGGCTCGCGGCCGCGGCGAGCGTGCCGGTCGTCAACGCGCTGTCCGACCATGCCCACCCCTGCCAGGCGCTGGCCGACCTGCAGACGATCCGGGAGCGCCGGGGCAGGCTCGCCGGGCTCACCCTGACCTACCTCGGCGACGGCAACAACGTGGCGCATTCGTTGCTGCTCGCCGGGGCGCTCGCGGGGATGCGGGTGCACGTGGCCTCTCCGCCCGGCTACGAGCCGTTCGAGCAGGTCGTCCGGCACGCCAACGAGATCGGCGCGGCCACCGGCGGCGAGGCGCTCGTCATGCACGACGCGCTGGAGGCGGCCGCCGGCGCCGACGTGCTCTACACCGACGTGTGGGCGTCGATGGGCCAGGAGGGCGAGTCGGACAGCCGCTCGTTGGTGTTCCAGCCCTACCAGCTCGACGAGAAGGCCGTCGAGGCCGCCCGGCCGGACGTGCTGGTCATNCACTGCCTGCCGGCGCACCGGGAGCTGGAGATCGCCGCGTCGGTGCTCGACGGGCCGCACTCGGTCGTGTTCGACCAGGCCGAGAACCGGCTGCACGCGCAGAAGGCCCTGCTCTCGCTCCTGCTCGCGNCGCCGTCGACGGGGGCGGGCTCGTCTGCCGGGGAGGGCACTGCCGCCGGGGAGGGCATTGCCGCTGGGGAGGGCACGGTCCGATGACCACGGCGGGCGCGGGGGCGGAGGTGCGGCGGGCCGCTCCGCTGACCAAGCACGCCCGGCAGGCGCGGCTGGCGGCGCTGATCGCGCAGCGGCCGGTGCGTTCGCAGTCGGAGCTCGCCCGCCTGCTCGCGACCGAGGGCGTCCAGGTCACCCAGGCCACCCTGTCCCGTGACCTGGAGGAGATCGGGGCGACGAAGGTGCGCGGCGCCGACGGCGGGCTGGTCTACGCCGTCGACGTGAACCTCGCGCCGGCGGAGATCGTCCGGCTTCCGTTGACCCGGCTGTGCGAGGAGCTGCTGGTCTCGGCGGAGGCCAACGGCGACCTCGTCGTCCTGCGCACCCCGCCCGGGGCCGCCCAGCTCTTCGCCTCCGCGCTGGACCGGGAGGCGCTGCCGGCGGTCATGGGCACGATCGCCGGGGACGACACGGTCCTCGTCGTCTGCCGGGCGCAGCTGCCCGCCCCCGGGGATGGGAGCATCTCCGGGGTTGCCCCGGCCGACGGGGAGAGCCCGGGGGAGGCGCCGCCGGTCGGACCGTCCGCGGGCCAGGCCCCGGTCGCGGGCGGCCCGGGCCTGGCCGCCCACCTGCTACGGCTCGCCGACGGGCGCGCCCGCGCCGTGCCGAGCGTGGCCGCCGCCGCCCAGGCCCGCCCACGCACCCCGCCGGCGGGCGGGGCGGTCCTGGCGGGTACCGACACCGGCACACCTGATGATGATCTTCCGCGCAATCCGACATAAGGAGTAAGTCCCGTGACCGAACGCGTCGTGCTTGCCTACTCGGGCGGCCTCGACACGTCCGTGGCCATCGGCTGGATCGGCGCCGAGACCGGCGCCGAGGTCGTCGCGCTGGCGGTCGATGTCGGCCAGGGCGGCGAGGACCTCGAGGCCATCCGCCAGCGCGCCCTCACCTGCGGCGCCGTCGAGTCGATCGTGGTTGACGCCCGCACGGAGTTCGCCGAGTCCTTCGTTGCCCCGGCGATCCGGAGCAACGCGCTGTACATGGACCGGTACCCGTTGATCTCGTCGCTGTCGCGGCCGATCATCGTCAAGCACCTCGTCGCGGCCGCCCGCGAGCACGGCGCGGACGCGATCGCCCACGGCTNCACCGGCAAGGGCAACGACCAGGTGCGGTTCGAGGTCGGCGTGTCGGCGCTGGCGCCCGGGCTGAAGGTGCTGGCCCCGGTGCGCGACTCGGGCATGACCCGGGACAAGGCGATCGCCTTCGCCGAGGAGCGCGGGCTGCCCATCGACGTGTCCAAGCGCTCGCCGTACTCGATCGACCAGAACCTGTGGGGGCGCACCGCCGAGTGCGGCATCCTCGAGGACCCGTGGGCGCAGCCGCCGGAGGACGTCTTCGTCTACTCGGCGGACCCGACNGTCGCCCGGACTCCCGACGAGGTGACGATCTCCTTCACCGACGGCATCCCGACCGGTCTGGACGGGCGTTCCCTGCCGCTGGCCGAGCTCGTCGCCGAGCTCAACACCCGCGCGGGCGCGCACGGCGTCGGCCGGATCGACCTGATCGAGGACCGCCTGGTCGGGATCAAGAGCCGGGAGATCTACGAGTGCCCGGCGGCGATCACCCTGCTGACCGCGCACCGTGACCTGGAGGACCTCACCCTCGAGCGCGACGTCGCTCGGTTCAAGCGGGGCGTCGACCAGCGCTGGGGCGAGATCGTCTACGACGGTCTGTGGTACTCGCCGCTCAAGGCCGCCCTCGACGCCTTCGTCGACTCGGCGAGCGCCGGGGTCACCGGGGACGTGCGGCTGCGGCTCGCGGGCGGGGTCGCCCAGGTCGTCGGCCGGCGCAGCCCGGGCAGCCTCTACGACCACGCCCTGGCCACCTACGACGCCGGCGACCAGTTCGATCAGGGTGACGCGCGCGGGTTCATCGAGCTCTGGGGCCTGCCGACGAAGGTCTGGGCGGCCCGTGAGCAGCGGCTGAACCCGTGACCTCGACGGATCACTCCGAGGATGCGGCGGCGCCGAAGCCGTCCGCTGCACCAGCCGCCGGCGGGGCCACCGACGCGGACGCGCCCGCCGGCGGGGTGCTCGCCGGCGGGGCGGCGCCCGGCGCGCCGATGCGGCTGTGGGGCGGGCGGTTCGCCGGCGGCCCGGCGGAGGCGCTCGCCCGGCTGTCGGTGAGCGTCCAGTTCGACTGGCGGCTCGCGCCGTACGACCTGCTCGCCTCGAAGTCGCACGCCCGGGTGCTGCACCGGGCCGGCCTGCTCGACGACGCCGAGCTCACCGCGATGCTCGCCGCCATCGACGACCTGTCCGACGCGGTCGCCCAGGGCCGGTTCCGGCCCACGGTCGAGGACGAGGACGTCCACACCGCCCTCGAACGCGGGCTGCTGGAGCGGCTCGGCGCGCTCGGTGGCAAGCTGCGCGCCGGCCGCAGCCGCAACGACCAGGTCGCCACCGACCTGCGCCTGTACCTGCGCGAGCACGCCCGTCAGGTGGCGGCCCGACTGACGGAGCTGTCCGAGGCGCTGGTCACCGTCGCCGGGCAGCACGTGGACACCCCGGCGCCGGGGATGACCCACCTGCAGCACGCCCAGCCGATCTCGTTCGGCCACCAGTTGCTCGCCCACGTGCAGGCGTTCGTGCGGGACACCGACCGGCTGCGGGACTGGGACCGTCGGGCGTCGGTGAGCGCGCTCGGCGCCGGGGCGCTGGCTGGCTCGTCGCTGCCGCTGGACCCGCGGGGCGTTNCCGCCGAGTTGGGATTCGACCGGGCGTTCGAAAACTCGCTCGACGCCGTGTCGGACCGCGACTTCGCCGCAGAGTTCCTGTTCGTGGCCGCGCTGATCGGGGTGCACCTGTCCCGCCTCGGCGAGGAGATCGTGCTCTGGACGACCCGCGAGTTCGGCTGGGTCGAGCTGGACGACGCCTTCGCGACCGGCAGCTCGATCATGCCGCAGAAGAAGAACCCGGACGTCGCCGAGCTCGCCCGGGGCAAGTCCGGCCGGCTCATCGGCGGGCTGACCGGCTTCCTCGCCACCCTCAAGGGGCTCCCGCTCGCCTACGACCGGGACCTGCAGGAGGACAAGGAACCGGTCTTCGACGCGGTCGACACGCTGCTGCTGGTGTTGCCCGCGCTGACGGGCACCGTCGCGACGATGCGGGTCCGTCGCGAGCGGCTGGCCGCGGCCGCGCCGGACGGCTTCGCGCTGGCGACCGACGTCGCCGAGTACCTGGTGCGCCGCGGCGTGCCGTTCCGGCAGGCGCACGAGGCCGTCGGCCAGCTCGTCTCCTGGTGCGTGGCCCACGACGTCGACCTGGACGACGTCTCCGACGACGACCTCGCGGTGATCAATCCGTTGCTGACCGCGGACGTGCGCAGCGTGCTGTCGGTCTCCGGCGCCCTGCAGGCCCGCTCCGCGCCTGGCGGGACCGCGCCGGATCGCGTGCGTGAGCAGCTCGCGGCGCTGCGGCCGGTCCTCGACCGGGACCGCGAGTGGGCGGTGGACTGACGGGGACTCCCGAGCCCCCTGAGGGTCCCGGGCCGGCCACCGACGTGGCCGGCCCGGCGCCGTATCCGGCGGGCTTCTTCGACCGGCCCGTGCTGGCCGTGGCACCGGATCTGCTCGGTGCGACGGTCCGGCACGGGCCGGTTGCCGTTCGGATCACGGAGGTCGAGGCGTACGCCGGCCTGGGCGATCCCGCCTCCCACGCCTTTCGCGGGCCGACCCCGAGGGCTGCGGTGATGTTCGGGCCGCCGGGCCGGGCGTACGTGTACCTCAGCTACGGCCTCCACTGGTGTCTCAACATCGTCTGCGGGCCGGTGGGGGAGGGGTCCGCGGTGCTGCTGCGGGCCGGCGAAGTCGTCGCNGGCCGCGAGGCGGCGCAGGCCCGCTGGCCGACGCTCGCCGCCCGGGACCTGGCCCGGGGGCCCGGGCGGCTCGGGCGGGTTCTCGGTGTCGCCGCGTCGCTGACCGGAACTCCGGTGACGGGCGGCGGGCCCCTTGTCGTTCTCCCGCCGGCGCCTGCGGCCGCCGGGCTCGGTGGCGGACCGGCAGTGGGCGAGGGGCTGGCAGTGGACGAGGGACCGGCAGTGGAAGGTGCGAGGCCGGGGACGCCCGGCCAAAGGATCGAACGAGGCCCACGGGTGGGGATCAGCGCGGGCGCCGAGCGTCCGTGGCGNTTCTGGTTGGCGGGTGAGCCGTCGGTCAGCAGCGCGCGGCCAAGCCGTCGCCGCAGGTGACAGAGCTGCGGACAGATGTGGACGGACGGTGCGCCGCTCTCACCTGGGCAACTTGGCCCAGACCACCAAGCCTCCCATATCAGAACATCACAACGAACCTCTCTGCGAGTGGTGTGACATAGGTCACACATCTGATCGGGGGATTGATTTGACGCCCACCGTCATCCACCCGTANTGTTCTCTCTGTCAGCGCAGCACGGCAGACGCCGAACAGGGCGGCTCCACTCGCTGGCAGAGCCCCTCTCCGGAGGGCGCTCGGGTAGAGCAGGTGCGAGGCGGCCCCTTCTTGGGCGTACTGACGAGCACTGCTCCAAAAAACTTCGTAAGTGGCTAGGAATATGCACGAGTGCGACATCTCCGGATGTAACCTCGTTCGCGCCTGCTCCTTGAGAACTCAACAGCGTGCCGATTGTCAGTGCCAATTGTTTTACCCCGTTCATGGCCTGGCTGGTTGTTCTTCGCGCATCGTTCTGGTGTGTGGGGGGTGGCTGGTTGTGGTTGTGAGGGATTCCTTTGGACACGGCATCACGGTTGTGGTGTCGATGTCGGGGTCTGCCGGTTTTGCCGGCACTCTCGAAATCATTGATGGAGAGTTTGATCCTGGCTCAGGACGAACGCTGGCGGCGTGCTTAACACATGCAAGTCGAGCGAGGGGCTTCGGCTCCTAGCGGCGAACGGGTGAGTAACACGTGGGCAACCTGCCCCGAGCTCTGGAATAACT
>NZ_LJJX01000042.1:0-67488 GCF_001421075.1 Frankia sp. CpI1-P
TCTTCGGGATCTTCACCGTCAGGTCCCCGGCGGTCGTCGACACGGTCCGTTCCCGGGAGCCGTTGCGCTGCGTGGTCCGGGCTGCCGACCGTTCGTAACGGGCCGCGCCGACGTGCGCGTCGGCTTCCGCGTCCACGAGCGCCTGCAGACCGAACCGCAGCAGCTCCCGCATCACCTGACCAGCATCGGTATGCCGCAGCAGCTCCAGCAGACCNGATAGGGCAGAATCATCCAAGGCCATCNCGTGTGTCCTCTCCGTGGAACTTTGGTCGGTTCACACAGAGCTACACGCGGTGGCCGTCTTTGTCCCGGAGCGACACACCCCACCCCGGACGATCAACCAGCCGATCCCGATCTACACCACGCGGTGGGACTCACCCCGTTCTACGACTACCCCGCTGAACACTGGGTGCATCTACGGACCACGAACCCGATGGAGTCGACGTTCGCGACCGTCCGTCACCGCACCCGGGTCACCAAAGGCCCCGGTTCCCGCGCTGCGGGGTTGGCCATGGCGTTCACGCTCATCGAGGCCGCCCAGGCCCGCTGGCGNGCGGTCAACGCACCCCACCTCGTCGCCCTCGTCCGTGCCGGCGCCACCTTCGAAGCCGGCCAGCTCGTCGAACGACCCACCACCACACCCGTCACTCAAGCCGCCTAACGATCACCACCCAAAAGTCTTGACTATTTCTCCCCAAGGCCAGCGGAGCGGGCGTCGGCGAGACCCGAGACGGGTGCGCCAGCCGGTGGTCCGTCAGCGGTCAGCCCTGCGATCACCCTGTTCCTGGCGGTCGCGTGCTGAAGAAGTCGAGTGTGGCGTGGGTCTTGGTCTGTTGCGGACCGGTGATGTCAATGCCGTACGCGCGCAGGGCCGCCGCGGTCCGCGCCGCGACGCCAGAACTCCTGACTGGCGGCGAGGCTCGGGTCCGTCCGTCGGGACGCCGCAGTGCGGGTCCCACGAGGTCGCCGGGACTCCAACCCGCGCGTGGCTCCATCGTCGNATCGGCAGCGTCGCACAGATCCTCCGGTCAGCGGTCAAGTAGGCCTTCGAGGAACAGCAGCACCTGGGCCGCCACAGCGCGCCGTCCCGGCCCGCCCAGGACCGCGTGCCCGCCTGGGACCACGGCCAGTTCTGTCTGGTTCACCGTCCGGGTGCTCATCCGCACCAGCGACAGCGGGCTGATCTGGTCGTCACGACCGTGGATGAGCAGGATGGGCAGATCCGGCAGCACCCGCGGCGGATCGGCCATGGGTACGCCCGCGACCGGCACGTGCAGCAACGGCAGGCCGAGCAGGACGAGCCCGTCCGGACGTAGGGCGGGCGAGCGTGCCATCGACAGCATCGACAACGCACCGGAGTCGGAACCCAGCAGGACGAACGACAGGCGGGGCTGGCGGACCTCGGCGACCGCCTGTGCGACGTTCCCGCATTCCGGGACCACAGTGGCGGTGTACCCGTCCAGCGCCAGCCTCGCGGCCAGCCACTCGTAGGGCTCCCGACTCTCGCCGCGGCCCGCGAGGATCGCGACGGCGGCCCGAGCCGGCTCACGCCGGGGCGCCTCCACGGCGCCGCCGCCGGTATCGGGCTCGGCGGGGCGGGGAGTAATCGTAGTCGCAGGCGTCATGACACCCTGTCTCCTTCTCTACCGCCTCGTTGCGCGGTGACGGCCCGCCGCGGGCCCGTTTCCGGCCCGCACTTCGCGCTTGCAGACAGCCAACGTAGCCGCCCTTCCGTCTCGACAGGAAGCCGCGGTTACGCAGTTTGGACGGGCAAGCGCCAAACATCTACGCCCGTTTGACGCACGGGTCGTGTTTCCGCGACCGCCCGCACAGCCCAACGCCACGCAGAAAGAACATGATCGGGATTTGCTCCGGATTACGCTGAGCTGACACACGGCTACACTGACACCCGGCTGTAATGAGCAAAAACATGCGGAGCGATCAGCCGCGCCGCCCTGTTCCGCCAGCCGAGGGCTGTGACTAAGGCAAGCACCGGTGGTTATGACAGGATGGTCGAATGCGCGGAGCCTCGTCTGGTGGCCGGGGACCGATCTCCACAGAGAACGCGTTGGCGCGCCCGTGGAGCCGGCTGGAGCGTGCCGGCGCTGCTTTCCTCGTCCTCGTGCTCGTAGCCGGGCTGGTCGCCACCGCCATTCTCGGCACGCTCGCCTGGCAGGATGGCCGCCGCCGGGAGCGTGCGGACGCCGGCCGCGTCCGTACGCAGGTGGTCGTCCTGTCCATGGATGTGGTTGCACCGGCCGAGCGCGCGGCGACGTCGGCCGATGTACCTGCCCGGATCCGCTGGATCGACCGCGACGGTCGAACCCGCATCGCCGTTCACCGCGTGGACGGCGACCTTCGACCCGGCTCGACCCTCGCCGTCTGGACCGACGGGCAGGGTGCGATCGTCCCCGCCCCGACCACCCGCATGGNCACCGTCTCGCGGACCCTGGTCGCGGTTCTGGTCACCCTGGCCGCCACCGCGACGGTGCTGGTGGCCGGTTCGGTCCTGGTCCGACGCCTCGAGCAGCGCCGTCGCCTTGTCGCGTGGGAGCAGGAGTGGGTCCGGTTCGCCGCCGACAGGTCCGCCGGAGAAGACCGGTAGCGAGCAGTCGGTTGGGCATTGGACGCGGTCTCGGTCCCGGTCCCGGCTAGCGGCGGTACTCGGCGAGGCGTGGCCGGACGCCGAGGAGGATCAGGGCCGCGCTGCCGATGAGGACCAGCGGCGCCATCCAGTTCCAGCCGGAGAGGTCGTTGTCGCCCTTGTTCACCATTCTGGTGAACGCTTTCGTGTTGACCCCGATGAATGCCGTCAACGCCTGGTCGTAGTCGCGGAAGAGGGCATTGGAATCGCCTGGCCCGAAGCCGGTGCAGAAGCGGATTGCCTCGTCCACGGCACCGGCCGTGTTCAGGCGACGGATGGTGCGGTCGGCGAGCTGGTAGACCTGGTAACGGTCCAGGGTCAGGTCGGCGGCGGCTTTTTCTCCAGGGAAGGTGATGTTGCGCAGCGCGGTGCCGTAGTAGCCGCCGAACACGACCGTGCCATCGGCCCGGTAGACGGCCAGCCCCCGGTTCAAGGCCGCGTCATACCCGGCGACACCACTCGGGAGACCCACATCGGCAAGCCGCTGGGACCTGCCGGCGAAGGCGCTTTCATACCGACCGGCCCGGGGCGGGTCGAGCAGGTACCGGCTTTCGTCAGCGTTGGCGTCGTAACTCACCGCCCGGGCCTGTTCCAGAGCGAGGACAGAGTCGAAGGCGTCCTTCTTCACGGCCCGCAGGTTCTCCCGGCTGTGGACGAGCGTCGACACACCCGTGGTGAACAGGACGAGCGCGGCGAGCGTCGCCACCAGCACAGCGGGGTTGACCAGCCGGCGGTAATGGCGGACCAGGAAGATCTGCAGCCCGCCGAGGAGGATCAGCAGGAGTCCACCGAAGACGATCACCAGGGCGAACGAGTGGGCGAGGGCTGAGCGGGCGCCGGCGTACTCGCGTGCCACCAGCGCCGCACTGCGGGCGGTGAGCCGCTCCGTAGCAGGGAGTAACTGCTGGTGCATCACGTCGGTGGCCTGCCGGTACAGGCCCAGCGCGAGGGCGGCCGGCCGGCCGGGCGCCGGGTGCGACTGCCCTTCGACCAGGATCGCCTGCGCGGCGTAGGCCTCATACCGGCCCAGCGCGACGAGGAAGCCGCGCAGTTCGCCGCCGACAACCGGATCCTCGCCGTCGATCGCGCCGGTCCGCTGCAGGTAGTCGGCGACCTCCTGGCGGCGCTGATCATAGGTCTGCAGCGCCCTGCCTCGGCTGCTCCCCAGATCGGTGCGGTCACCGACCAGGAGCACATTGGCCACTTGGGCGTCCATATCGGCCAGGGCGAAGTACAGGTTCGAGGTGGCGACCACGGTCGGCCCATCATGGTGTCCGATGAGCGTCAGCCCGTCCCGCGCGTCTGTGACCGCGAGGGTGAAGGCGCCGAGCATGGCGAGGGCGGCGGCGACCGCCGCGCCGGCGAGGAGCCGGAGTCGGGCTGGCGTCGTGCGCCACGCGGTGAACCGCCGGTGCCCGCTCGCCGCCTTGCCCGCGGGCGGGGATGTGGGTGGGGTGGTGGAAGAGGTGGTGCCCGCCGGCGCCGGTGACGATCTGGCGGAGAACGACGCGGGGCCGACCGGCGCGGTTCCGGTTTGCAGGGCCATTCAGACCATCACCTACGCCGACTCCCGGAAGAAGGATGTAAATCGGCAGTCAAGCATCGCCCCCAGCGGCCGTCGACGTCATTAACGGAACAGTGACGGGGACGCGGCGCTTTTTTACGTGCCGCTGACGGAGCACCATCACCGCCGCTTCGCCACCCTGATAACCTGATTGCAGATCCGGCCAGCGGGAGACTCCTCCCATCTTCACCGCCGTTGGCTTCACGGAAGGACCACGCTCATGGCCAGTTGGCCGCGCCGCCGCAGTGGTCGCCCGCACCGCCACGGCATTCTGCGTGAGGCGGAGTGTCCCATCCCCGCCGCTGGCAGTGGACCGGATGCCAACCCTAAGCCGACCGTGTTCGACGTCGTCCACGACCTTGCGGAGAACGGCTGGTCGAAGGAGCGCATCGCGGAGGTCCTGAACATCACGGTGATCCGCGTCGAGGCGCTCCTCGCTGTCCGACCAGCGGGGCGAGGGTGAAGCCCTGGGCGTTGAGGGTCACGACGATGACGGTGATCGTCAACAGGAGAACGAGTTCGCGGTCCTGCAGCGGGCAGCCGGCGTGGTGAGCCAGGAGGACGGTCGCCCAGCTCCGGGTGAGTGATCTGGCGAGTGTCAAAGAGTTGTGAGCATCCGCCGGCCGGGCGTCAATGTCTCATGAAGTCCCCACCACGGCATGCACCGACGGGTAAGGATGGAGAACAGGAATAACGGAGGTGTTGGAACGTGCTGGATCAGGAACATGCGGACTGGGGCACCACCTGCACTGACAGGGTATCTTCGTGGGCGACTCTCACGGAAAGAGAGTCGGAGCTCACCCGACTGGAGTACCTGTTTTGCGGGGACGACACGCATGAGGGCAGGATCGGAATCATAGAGGGTCCCAGCGGGTCCGGAAAGTCCGAGCTGGCGGCCACGATCACCCGGCAGGCGTTCGTGCACGGGTTTCGCGTCCTCCGGGCGGCCGGGACACGCCGGGAGCGCACGTTCCCGTTCGGGATTCTCAGCCAGCTCGTGCCGGCCGACGAAGAAGCACCGTACACCCAGCTCAACGAGGCCATCAGTACTGCCGTCCTGCTCGNGATGTCCGGCGACGGAGGCGACCAGAATATTCGGTGGGATCTTCTGCACGCGTGGTGTTCGTTGATCGTCGAGTTGAGTCGGTCGACTCCGATATTCATCGTGGTCGACGACGCCCATCACGCGGACACTCACTCCCTGGCGATCCTCGTCCACCTTCTGAAAAGGTCGCGAACGACTCGGGTCTCGGTACTGCTGGCACTGACCTCCGGTGCCGTACCTGCGGACCCTCTCTCGCTGTCCGAGCTGCGTCGGCACCGTAACTGTCGAGTGATCAGGCTCGCTCTGCTCTCCGAGCCCGGTGTGGNACAGGTGCTCGCTGAGCGGCTCGATGCGCAGACCGCCACCCTGCTGGCCGCCGACTACCACGCTGNGACCGGAGGAAACCCCCTGCTGGTCAACGCCCTGATCGACGATCGGCTGACGGCAGTCCCCGACCCGAAGAGCACCCTGCGGCTCGTCATCGGCGACGCCTTCCAACACGCAGTCCTCAGCACGGTCGAGCGGATCGACGGCGTGATGCCGTCACTTGTCAAGGCTGTGGGCGTGCTCGGCGACTCCGCCACGCCACGCCTGNTGGCGGCCCTGCTGGGGCTCGACCAGGCCCATGTCACGAAGCTGATGCACATGTTGTGCGCGTCCGGGATACTGTGCGCAGAGGGAAGATTCCGGCATCCCGGTACGCGAGAAGTCGTCATCGCGAATCCCAGCCAGATCGAAAACGAGACGCTGAGTTANCGTGCAGCGCAACTGCGGTACACCGACAACGCGCCCGCCGGGATCGTCGCCCGGCATACCGAGCTGCCGTTGAGCGACGCCGAATGGAGGGTCGCAGTGCTGGCTGCGCAGGGACACACCAACCGCCAGATCAGTAGTGACCTGTTCATCACCGTGAGCACGGTCGAACAGCACCTGACGCAGATCTACCGCAAACTCCATGTCGTCGGCCGGAAGGAACTGCCGCTGGTACTCCGGTCAACAGTGGGCCAGGGCGCATGAGCCGCCGAGCCGGCACAGCCCACGGTGATGAGGAGAAGTTGCTCGGCTACCTCAAGCGGGCGACCGCCGACCTGCGCGCGGCTCGACGCGAGTTGCACGCCGTCCAGGCGCGTGCGGCAGAGCCTATCGCCATCATCGGGATGGGCTGTCGCTATCCCGGTGGCGTTGCCTGCCCGCGGGACCTGTGGCAGCTGGCGGCGGACGGTCGGGACGCCGTCTGTCCGTTCCCGGAGGATCGGGCCTGGGATCTCGTGCGGCTGTACGACCCACTCGGCACGCGGCCGGGTACCAGCTATGCCCGGCACGGTGGATTTCTTGACGGGGCCGGTGATTTCGACCCGGCGTTCTTCGGGATCCCGCCGCGCGAGGCACTGGCAATGGATCCGCAGCAGCGTTTGCTGCTCGAGACCTCGTGGGAGGCGCTCGAGGGCGCCGGAATCGTGCCCGGCGCCCTCCGCGGCAGCCGTACCGGCGTGTTCGCCGGTGTCATGCACCACGACTACCCGGGCAACAGCGGTGTCGGAAGCGTGGTGTCCGGCCGGATCGCGTACACGCTGGGTCTTGAAGGCCCTGCGGTGAGTGTCGACACGGCGTGCTCATCCTCCTTGGTGGCTTTGCACCTCGCCATGGAGTCGCTGCGCCGGGGAGAGTGCGCCCTGGCACTCGCCGGGGGCGTGACCGTGATGGCCACACCGGAGATCTTTGTCGAGTTCAGCAGGCAGCGCGGCCTCGCTCCGGACGGCCGGTGCAAGTCGTTCGCGGCCTCGGCCGACGGCACCGGATGGAGCGAAGGCGTCGGGGTGCTGCTGTTGGAGCGGCTGTCCGACGCCCGCCGCGACGGCCATGACGTGCTGGCGCTCGTCCGCGGCAGCGCCGTGAACCAGGACGGCGCAAGCAGCAGCCTGAGCGCCCCCAACGGGCCGTCACAGCAGCGGGTGATCCGCGCGGCCCTGGCTGCCGCGGGGTTGGAGCCGCGCGACGTGGACGTGGTGGAGGCGCATGGAACGGGGACGCCGCTGGGTGACCCGATCGAGGCTCAGGCGCTGCTGGCGACCTATGGCCAGGGCAGGCAGAGTCCCTTGTGGCTGGGGTCGTTGAAGTCGAACATCGGTCACACTCAGGCCGCCGCGGGTGTGGCCGGCGTGATCAAGATGGTCGAGGCGCTACGGCACGCGGTGCTGCCTCGTACGCTGCACGTTGACGGGCCGACCCCGCAGGTGGACTGGTCTGCGGGTGCCGTCCGGCTGCTGACCGAACGNCGACGATGGCCGGACAGCGGCCGTCCGCGTCGCGCCGGAGTGTCCTCGTTCGGATTCAGCGGGACCAATGCCCACGTCATCCTCGAGCAGGCGCCCGACCTGGGACCGGCGCCGGGGGACAGCGGTTCCCCACTGCCGGTGGTGCCGTGGGTGGTGTCCGGCCGGACGCACGAAGCGCTGCGCGCTCAGGCGGACCAGCTGGCGTCGTACGCGGGGGAGCGCCCGGAGCTGCGCCCGGTTGACGTCGGCTTCTCGTCGGTGACCGGTCGTACGGCCTTCGAGCACCGGGCCGTGGCCCTGGGCTCGGAACGGACGCGGCTGATGACGGGGCTNCGTGAACTGGCGGCAGGGTCCGCCGGGCAGGCGGTGACCGGGATCGCGGACGTCCGGGGCAGGACGGTGCTCGTGTTCCCCGGTCAGGGCAGTCAGTGGGCGGGCATGGCGGCCGATCTGCTGGCGCAGTCCGCAGTGTTCGCGCAGCGTGTCGCGCAATGCGAGGTGGCGCTGGAGCCGTTCGTGGACTGGTCGCTTGACGCGGTGTTGCGCGGATCGCCGCAGGCGCCGTCGTTGGAGCGGGTGGATGTGGTGCAGCCGGTGTTGTGGGCGGTGATGGTGTCCCTGGCCGCCCTCTGGCGGGAACATGGGGTGTGCCCGGACGCCGTGGTCGGACACTCTCAGGGCGAGGTGGCCGCCGCCTGCGTGGCCGGGGCGCTGTCCCTGGAGGACGGGGCACGGATCGTGGCGTTGCGCAGCCGCGCGATCGGCGAGGTGCTGGGCAGCCGCGGCGGCATGCTCGCGGTCGGCCTGTCGGCCGCACAGGTGGAGCCGCGCCTGGAACGCTGGCGGGACCGGGTGTCGGTGGCCGTCGAGAACGGCGCGCGCTCGATGGTGCTCTCCGGCGACCATGATGCCCTCGACGCCCTGGGGAGCGAACTCGCTGCCGAGGACGTCCGGGTCAGGCGGGTGCCGGTCGACTATGCCTCCCACTCGCCCCAGGTGGACCTCCTGCGTGACCGGCTGCTGGCCGACCTGGCACCCGTCAGGCCGGACCGGGGGGTGGTGCCGATGCTGTCCACGGTCACCGGCACCTGGTTGCGGGGCTCCGAGCTGGACGCCGCCTACTGGTTCGAGAATCTTCGTCGGACGGTGCGGTTCGCGCCCGCGATCCGCGGCCTGGCCGACGCGGGGTACAGCGCTTTCGTCGAGGTCAGCCCGCACCCCGTGCTGGTGATGAGCGTCCAGGAGACCCTGGAGGGTACCGACCGCCCGACGGTCGTCACCGGCACACTGCGCCGGGACGACGGCGGCCTGGAACGGTTCGCCACCTCGGCGGCCGAACTGCACGTACGCGGTGTACCAGTCGACTGGGCCGCCTTCTGCCCCGGGGGCCGCCGGGTGGATCTGCCCACGTACGCCTTCCAGCACATGAGGTACTGGATCGAGGGTTCCGCCACGGCCACCATCCCTGCCGCGGTTGCCGAGCTGACGGCCGCCGAGGGTACCGCGGGCGAACTGCTCGCCGCGCGGCTGGCCGGTCTGACGGCCGCGGACCGCGGCGGTGAGCTGCTCGGGCTGGTGCGCGCGTACACCGCGGTGGTGCTCGGCCACCACGATCAGACCGACGTCGACCCGACGCGCGCCTTCACCGATCTCGGTTTCGACTCGGCCGGCGTGGTCGAACTGCGCAATCGGCTCGCGGCGGCCACCGGACTACGACTGCCGGCCACGGTCGTCTTCGACTACGCCACCCCCGAGGCGCTCGCCGAGCACCTGGCCGCCGAACTGACGAGCGGTGCGGATGGGCAGGCTGGTTCCCGCGCCGACTCGAACCCGGCGCTGGCCGCGCTCGACCGGCTGGAGGACCTGGCGGTTCGGCTGCCGCGTGCGGAGGTCGAGCGGATCCGCATCACCTCACGGCTGCGTGCCCTGCTCGGTGCGCTCGACGCGCCCCTCGCCGCACCGGGCGGGGGCGAGGCGGTCCGGCTCGACGAGGCGACGGCCGAGGACCTGTTCTCCCTCATCGACCAGGAGCTTGGGGCGAGTTGACGCTCTCGGTCAGCTCGACGTCAGCTCGGCCGGGGCGGGAAGTAGCCGGTGTCGGCGAAGAAGGCTGTGTACCGGGCGAACAGGTCGTCGTCGATGGGTGGACAGGTGATTCCCGCGTGGGCGAGCGCGCGCTCGGTGGTGTCGACGTCGATGTCCAGATAGAGGCGGGCGCCACCCGCCATGTGTGCGGCGAAGGTGTCGAGCACGGGGAACAGCGCGTTACCGCGGTCGGCGCGTACCGTCGCCGCGAACTCCTCCCATGGCGTCTCCGTCAGGGCGTACCCGGCCGCGCCAAGGCGGTCGACCATGCTCCGGAAGCTGATCGGCGCCGGGTTGTACAGGTGGAACGTCCGGCCCGCCGCCGAATCCTGCTGGGAGAGGGTCACCACGGCGGCACTGGCGTAGTCCACGGGAATCATGGGGAACAAGGTGTCGGCCTCGTCGGGCACCATGCCGGCCTGCAGGATCCCCTTGAGGCTCAGCCAGACGAAGTCACGGGTCTGACACGCGCCGTGCCGCTGGTCACCGCAGACGACGTCGGCCCGGTACACGGACACGGGCAACCCGCGCTCCCTGGCCAGCCCGATGACCCGTTCCGCCACGTACTTGCTTTGGCGGTAGCCGGTCGACAGGTCCTCCGGCGGGCCCGTCGGGTCGTCCGGCGCCATGGGCTGGCCGTGCGTCGCAGGCGTGAAGACGCCCGTGGTCGAGATGTGGTGCACCGGCACGGTGCGGTGCCGGGCGGCGAGGCGCAGCACCTCCTGCGTGCCCGTGACGTTGGCCGCCTTCAACGACGCGTACGGCAGTAGCCAGTTCACGCTCGCCCCCGCGTGGTAAACCACGTCGGCGGTCCGGGCGAGCCTGTTGAAGTCCTCCTCGGACAGGCCGAGACGCGGCGCGGCGAGGTCGCCCACGACGACCGAGAGCCGGTCGGGGACGATCTCGTCCCAGAGCCGGTACCACGTCAGGTTGGCCCGCAGCCGCTCCCGGGCGCTCGCCGCGTCGGCGCCCCGCACCAGGCAGTGCACCNTCGCCCGGGTCGACCGCATGAGGTCGCGCAGCAGGNAGGCACCGACGAACCCGGTCACGCCGGTGAGAAGGACGTGTCCCGGATCGGCGGCCACCCGCAGGACCTCCTGCGCCGGGACGATGTCCTCGGCGAGCCGGATCTCCGCCGTGAAGTCGACGCCGGGCGCCGGGTGATCCGGACCGTCGAGCATCCCGAGGCGCAGCCGGGCGACCAGCGCGGTCACGGTGCCGCAGTCGAACACCACCGTCGCGGGCAGGGACAGGCCCGTCGCCGACGTCAGCCGGTTGCGCAGCTCGACGGCGGTCAGCGAGTCCAGGCCGAAGGCGGTGAGCGGGGTATTGGGGTCCAGGCCGCCGGTGCCCCCGCGACGCAGTACCGCCGCCGCTTCGGTCGTCACCAGATCGAGCAGCAGATTCTCCTGCTCGTCGGCATCCAGCGTGGACAGCCGCCCGGCCGTCAGGTCGGTGCGCCGCGCCCACGCACTGACCTTGCGCCGGACGATCGGCCTGGGGCGCGGGGCGCCGGCCAGCGGCTCCTCGGTCTGCCTGATCTCCCCGGTCTCCTCGGCCTCCTCGGGGGCGAGGCGCAGCACCACCGACCTGGCCTCGGCCACAGGTTGCCCGTACTCGTCGGCCGCCCGCAGACGACAGGCGTCCGGACCGTCGGGCGTGAGCCACACACGCAGCGCTGTCGCACCCGTGGCGAGCAGGCCGAACCCGCGCCAGGACAGCGCCAGCCGACCACCCCGTCCCGCGCCCGTCAGCAGCGGGCGGACGGCCGCATCCAGCAGCGTGGGATGCAGGCCGTACCGCGCCACGTCGTCCGCCGCTGGATCGTCCGCCGGCAGGCGGACGTCGGTGAACAACTCGCCGCCGCGCCGCCACACCGGACCGCGACCAGCGACGTCCACTGGCTCGGCGCCGTCAGGCGGCCATGCCTCCAGGATGAAATCCGCGGCCGGGACCCGGTCGGTGACAGTTCCGGTGGCGTGGCACCGCCACGGCCCCGTCCTGCCGTCCTGATGTGCGCGGGCGTGGATGGTGACCGGACGCGCTGAACCATCGTCGAACGGGGCGCCGACGGCTACCTGGAGCTGGACACGGCCATGCGCCGGTACCCGCACGAGCGCGTGGACGTCGAGGGACTCGACGGTGGAGCAGCCGGTCTCGTCGCCCGCGCGTATGGCCATCTCGACGAGGGCTGCGGTACCCAGGTGACCGGGGTCCGACGACCAGCCGGTGAGGACGACACCCTGGGCACCGGGGAGTTCGAGCGCGGCGGTCAGCAGGGGGTGCCCCGTCGACAGCAGGCCGAACGCGCCGGGTTCGGCGGGGGCGGACGTCGCCGGGGCGATCCAGTACCGTTCCCGCTGGAAGGCGTACGTGGGCAGCTCGACCCTGCGGGCACCGGAGCCCGCGAAGACGGCATGCCAGTTTACCCGTGCGCCGTCGACGTGCAGCCTGGCCGCGGCCTGCACGGACATCCCGGCCTCGGGCCGGTCACGGTGGTCCGGGCCCTGCCGGTTGGGGGCGAATCCCCGCCGTACGTCCGGGACGGGGACTGCCTCGGCGATCGCCCGCACTCCGGCCAGCAGGGCGGGTCTGCCGTCGGCCACCACCACGGCTCGGTGCTCGAACGCCGACCGGGCCGTCGCCAGCGAAAACCCGACGTCGACGACCCGCAGGTCCGGACGGCCCGCCAGATGGGACAGCAGGCGCCGGGCCTGGCCCCGCAGCGCCTCGGGCGTCCTGCCCGACAGCACCCACGGCACCACCGGCATCGGGGAGCCGCTGTCCTGCGGTGCCGGTTCCGGGTCGGGTGCCGGTTCCGGGTCGGGAGCCTGCTCCAGGATCAGGTGGGCGTTGGTGCCGCTGACCCCGAACGAGGACACTCCGGCGCGGCGCGGACGGCCGCTGTCCGGCCAGGGGCGTTCCTCGGTGAGGAGCCGGACGGTGCCCGCCGACCAGTCCACCTGCGGGGTCGGCTCGTCGATGTGCAGCGTACGGGGCAGCACCGCGTGCCGTAGCGCCTCGACCATCTTGATCACGCCGACCACGCCCGCGGCGGCCTGGGCGTGGCCGATGTTCGACTTCAACGACCCCAGCCACAGCGGCTGCCGCGGGTCGCGTGCTTGGCCGTACGTCTCCAGCAGCGCCTGGGCCTCGATCGGATCACCCAGCCGGGTGCCCGTGCCGTGCGCCTCCACCGCGTCCACCTCGGCGGCGGACAGCCCCGCGTCGGCCAGCGCGGCGCGGATGACCCGCTGCTGCGCCAGGCCGTTCGGCGCGGTCAGCCCGTTCGAGGCGCCGTCCTGGCCGAGCGCCGAGCCGCGGATCACCGCCAACACGTCATGGCCCAGGCGTCGCGCGTCGGTCAGCCGCTCCAGCAGGAGCATGCCCACGGCCTCGGCCCAGCCCGTACCGTCGGCGGCGGCGGCGAACGCCCGGCACCGCCCGTCCGGCGACAGTCCTCGCTGCCGGGAGAACTCCACGAAGCCGTCGAGACACGGCAGTACGGCCGCACCACCGGCCAGCGCCAGGGTGCACTCGTTGTTCCGCAGAGCCGCAACGGCCAGATGCGTGGCCACCAGGGAGGACGAGCAGGCCGTGTCGACGCTGATGGCCGGCCCCTCCAGGCCCAGCGCGTACGAGATGCGGCCCGAGGCCACGCTGGTCTGCTGTCCCGTCATGACGTATCCGTCTGTTCCGGCCACCGGCGTCGACGAGCCGTAACCGTCGAACGCCACGCCCGCGAAGACACCGGTCCTGCTGCCCCGCAGCGTGTGGGCATCGATGCCGGCGTGTTCCAGCGCCTCCCAGGAGGTTTCCAGCAGCAACCGCTGCTGCGGATCCATCGCCAGCGTCTCCCGTGGCGAGATCCCGAAGAACGCCGGGTCGAAACCCTGCACGTCGTCGAGGAAGCCGCCACCGAGGGCGTAGAACGTCCCCGGCACGTCGGGGTCGGGGTTGTACCCGCCCTCGAGGTCCCACCCGCGGTCGGTGGGGAACCCGCCGATCGCGTCGACCCCGTCGGCGACCAGGCGCCACAGCTCCTCGGGCGACGACACGCCGCCCGGCAGCCGACAGGCCATGNCGACGATCGCGATGGGCTCGTGCCGGGCCGCCTCCAGCTCGGTGACGCGGGCACGGGTCTTCTGTAACTCGGCGGTGACCCGTCGGAGGTAGTCGAGCAGCTTCTCCTGGCTCTCCATAGTGAGCCCCACCGTGGAGGCGGGCGAGGGCGCCCGCAACCCCTGCGCAACCCCTGCGCTTTAGGGGCTGCTCCGCCGCGCGGCCGGCCGCAGCATGGGCATGGTGCTCGTGTCGCGGGCACATGGCTCGGGTGAGGTGACCAGGATGGCGGCGGCTGGGAACGCCAAGGGCTGGGTGCGCTTTGGGGATTACCGGACGTGGTACCGGGTCACCGGAACCACAGACGAGGCACGGTCGGCGCTGGTGGTCGTGCACGGCGGTCCGGGCAGCACTCACGACTACCTTCTCAGCCTGTGCTGCCTGGCCGAGGACGGCCGGGCGGTCGTGCACTACGACCAGCTCGGCAACGGCGGGTCCACCCGACTGCCCGACGCAGGCCCCGAGTTCTGGACCCCGCAGCTGTTCCTCGACGAGCTCGCCAACCTCGTGCGGGAGCTCGGCGTCGCGAACGACTACGTGGTGTTCGGGCAGTCATGGGGCGGCATGCTGGCCGCCCGGCACGCCGCGGACCGGCCGGCCGGACTGCGTGGACTGATCATCGCCAACGCTCCCGCCTCGTATCCGCTGTGGCGTCAGGAGATGGAGGTGCTGCGCGCCGCGCTCCCACCCGGCGTGGACGCGGTGCTGCGCCGGCACGAGGCGGNGGGCACCACCGACACCCGCGAGTACTTCGAGGCGATGCGCGTCTTCTACGACCGCCACGTGTGCCGGATCGACCCGTGGCCGCGTGACTACCTCGCCTCGTTCATGGAGACCGNCGACAACCCGACGGTGTACGCGGCCATGAACGGCCCGAGCGAGTTCCATGTCACCGGCAGGTTACGGGACTGGTCGGTCGAAGACTGCCTGCCCGACATCGCCGTACCCACCCTGATCCTCTCGGGTCGGTACGACGAGGCGACGCCCGCGACCGTGCGGCCGTTCCACGACCTCGTCCCCGACGTGCGCTGGGAGATCTTCGAGGATTCCAGCCACGTGCCCCACCTCGAGGAGCCCGAACTCTTCCGCACGGTCGTGGCGGACTTCCTCACCAGCCTGGAGACATGACGACGCCATGGACGACCTCGACCGTACCGGCACCGCGATGGTGTTCCCGGGCATGAGCCCGTCCCGTTTCGCGGATGTCGCCCGGTTCATGCTGCTCAACCCCTACGCCAGACGGCTCGTCGCGGCCGCCGACGAACGCCTCGGGTACTCGCTGGTGGACCGCTTCGAGGAGACCGACGGCGACTACTCCGAGTATGCGCAGGTCGCGTTCTTTGTGAACTGCCTGGCGCTGGCCCAGTGGGCGGAGGCCGAGCTCGGCGTCGTGCCGGACGTGTGTACCGGGCCGAGCTTCGGAGAGAAGCCCGCGACCGTCCGCGTCGGCTCCCTGTCGTTCGACGACGGGGTTTCGATGACGGCACGGCTGGCCCGCTGCCTTCAGGAGTACTTCGCGGTCGAACACCGGGACGTGGTGACGCAGTCGTTCGTCCGCGTCCCGGAGGAACGGGTGCGCGAGATGCTGGACGACCTCACCACGCGCGGTGGGTGGAACGACATCTCCTGCCACATCGACCATGACTTCTTCATGGTGTCGCTGCGGGAGCGCGATCTGGAGTGGCTGCAACGAGCGGTGCGGGCACTCGGCGGCCTGCCCCTGTACACCATGCGCCCGCCGATGCACTCGGCCGCGTTCGGCGGACTGCGGCGCAAGGCCGGTGCGGAGATCCTGGCCGACGTGGACTTCGCCGACCCGACGCTGCCGCTCGTGGCGGATCAGGACGGCTCGGTGGTGGGCGACGCCGAAGGCGTCCGCACCATGCTGTTGGACAGCTTCGTGCGGCCGCTGCGCTGGCCGGATGTCGTGGCCGGCCTGCGGCGGTTGGGGGTGGGGACCGTCTGCGTCGCCGGGCCCGACAGCCTGTTCGGCCGGGTGGGCTGCACGACGAGCAACTTCGAGGTGATCGCCGTCAACCCGATGCTCGCCCTGCAGCCCCGGCGAGGAGCCGACCCGCCGGCAGCGTCAACCGGTCGGTGAGCGCATCGTCGACAGTGCCCTCCACAGCAACGCCGGCGTCGCGAACGTCTCCAGCGTCAACGCCTCCTCGGAGAACCGGATCCGATATTCGGCCTCAAGTGTGGAGAGCAGTTCGACCGTGCCCAGTGAATCAAGACCGTATTCGCGTAGCGAGGTGTTGTCATGAAGGGTCTCGTCGGCGGGGAGGAACGGCAGGTGCTGGCGCAGAAGTTCTTCGAAATGGATGTCCAACATGGTGTGCTCCAGGATTGATCGAAACTCGCGTTGACCTGGTGGTGACGCCTGATCCGGAGTATGCCAGTCCGCGTTGGGTTACTCAAGAGAAACGCTCGTTTCCGGACGCAGGAGAACGATGGACGGAATAACCGGGAAGGCGCTGTACTCGCGATTTCTGCGCGGGCTCGCGCTGGCTCCGCACGGCGTGGCGGTCCGGGCCGGGACCGAGTCCGTCACCTACGAGGAGGCGCACGAGCGGGCCCTGCGGTGGGCCGGAGCCCTGGGCCCGGCGCGGCCGCAGGCGGTGGGCGTTCTCGCGGGAAAGACCGTCACCGCGTACGTCGGCATCCTCGCCGCGCTCTACGCGGGCGCCGCCGTCGTGCCCCTGCGGCCGGACTTTCCCGTGACCCGCACCCGGCAGATGCTGGACGCCGTGGGCGCCACCGCGGTCCTGGTCGACGACCGCGGAGCGGCCATGCTGTCGCGGCTGCTGACGGACCGTCGGGATATCGCGGTGCTCGCACCCGACAGCACGTCGTCCACCGGGCTGGACCGGCCCCGGGCCGTCGAGCCGCACGATCCCGCGTACGTGCTGTTCACCTCGGGATCCACCGGGCGCCCCAAGGGCGTGGTCATCACCCACGGTGCCACCGACCACTACTTCGGGCTCCTGGACGCCCGCTACGACTTCGGTCCCGACGACGTCTTCTCGCAGACCTTCGACCTCAACTTCGACTGCGCCCTGTTCGACGTCTTCAACGCCTGGGGCGCCGGCGCGTCGCTGCTGGCCGTGCCGCCGCACGCCTACCGCGAGTTGCCTGCCTTCGTGCGGGAGCACCGGGTCACGGTGTGGTTCTCCACCCCCAGCGCGATCGGTCTGGTGCGCCGGATGGGCGGCCTCGGCCCGGGCACGATGCCGGGCCTGCGCTGGAGCCTGTTCGCCGGGGAGGCCCTGCAGTGCCGCGACGCCGCCGACTGGCAGCAAGCCGCGCCCGGCTCGGCGCTGGAGAACCTGTACGGCCCGACGGAGCTGACCATCACGATCGCCGCCCACCGCTGGTCCGCCCAGCGGTCGCCGCGGCTGGCCGTCAACGGCGTCGTCCCCATCGGCACCCTGCACGCCGGGCACGAGCACCTGCTGCTCGACAGCGACGGCGGACCCGCCTGGCACGAGGGCGAGCTGTGCGTCACCGGCCCGCAGATGAGCCCCGGGTACCTCGACCCCGGCGACGACCACGGCCGATTCGTGGCACGTGGCGGCCGCCGCTGGTACCGCACTGGTGACCGGGTCCGGCGGGTCGGCGGCGGCGAGCTGGCCTATCTGGGGAGGTCGGACTCCCAGGTCCAGGTGCAGGGCTGGCGGATCGAACTGGCCGAGGTGGAACATGCCCTGCGGACGTACGCGCCGGTGCGCGACGCAGTCGCGGTGGGCCTGCCGAGGGGCGGCAGAACGGAACTCGTCGTTTTCTACACCGGCCCGCCCGTGCCGCCCGTGGAATTCGCCAGAAGCCTACGCGAGGTGCTACCCGACGGCGTCATCCCACGCCATTACCACCGGGTGGAGGAGTTTCCCCTGAACGCCAACCGGAAAGTCGACCGTGCCAGGCTCGCGGCGCACGCGCACGACCTGCTCGCGCAGTCCCGGAACTAGCCAGAGAAAGTGGACGATGTGAATCCACCATCGGGTGGCCCGTTCATGCACTCCCTCCTCGACGAGGCGGTGGCCGAACTCCCGGAGTCCCCGGCCGTCCGCGACGCCGGGGGGATGTGGACCTACCGCACGCTCACCGAGTTCAGCCACGCGTTCGACGCCTGGCTCGCCGAGCAGGACGTCAGACTCGGCGACCGGGTACTCGTCCAACTGCCGACGACGCGGGAGTTGGCCGCCATGCTCTACGGCACCTCCCGGCGGGGCGCGGTGTTCGTTCCGATCAATCCGTCGATGAAGCCCTTCCACCTGCGGTCCGTCATCGACAACGCCGAACCGCGGCTCATCGTCGGCACCGACGGCGACCTGCGGCGGATCCGCGACCTGGGCGGACCGCCCTGNCACGGATTCAGCACGGTCTGGAACCGGGTGGAGAAGCTGCGAGAGCACGGCACCCGCGCCGAGCCGGTGGCGGCCCGCCCGGACGACGTCGCCGTGGTCGTCTACACCTCCGGCAGCACGGCCGCGCCGAAGGGCGTGACCGAGCCACACGCCCAGATCATCTTCGCCTCGTCCGCCATCAACGCCGTCCTCGGCTACCGGCCCGACGACGTGGTCTTCTGCCGATTCCCGATGTCGTGGGACTACGNCCTGTACAAGGTGCTGCTCGCCTGCCTCGGACGCTCGCAGATAGTGCTGGCCGGGGACGAGTCGGACCTCGTCCTGCTGCGGCGGATGCGCGAGGTGGGCGCGACGATCGTGCCGATCGTCCCCTCGCTCGCCACGATGATCGCTGCCNTCACCGAACGCGAGGACAGCACCGGCGTGCAGCGGGCGCCGGTGCGCATGTTCACCAACACCGGGGCCGCCCTGCCGCCGACCACCATCGACAAGCTGCGCCGGGCCTTCCCCACGGCCCGCGTGGTCCGCCAGTTCGGCCAGACCGAGTGCAAACGGATCTCCATCATGCCGCCGGAGGAAGACGGCGAACGCCCCGACTCGGTCGGCCGGCCGCTGCCCGGCACCCGGGTCCTGATTCTCGACGCCCGGGGAGACGAACTACCCGTCGGCCGGACCGGCGAGATCGTGGTGACCGGCCCGCACGTCATGCCCGGCTACTGGCGCGCGCCCGAGCTGACCGCCCGCACGTTCCGCCGCGACGTCCGTACCGGGAACCTGCGCCTGCACACCGGCGACTACGGGTGCCTCGACCAGGAGGGCTATCTCTACTTCGAGGGCCGCCGCGACGACATGTTCAAGCGCAAGGGCATCCGCATGAGCACTCTGGAGATCGAGGCCGCCGCCATGGACATCCCCGGAGTCCGCGCCGCCGGCGCCATCCCGCCGACCGAGGACCGCGACCTCGCCCTGTGCGTGGAGGCCGATCTGCCCGCGCACACCGTGCTGCGTGAGCTCGTGCGCCGGCTGGAACCGGCCAAGGTGCCGGCGATCTGCCACGTCGTGGCCGAGTTCCCGCTCACCGCGCACGGCAAGAACGCCACCGCAGAACTGACCCGGCTGCTGGACGGGGCCCGCGCATGACCCGGTTCGCCGAGCTCGCCGAGCGCTACGGCACGCCGCTGTACGTCTACGACCTCGACCAGGTCGTCGCCGCCCGCGACAGCCTTTTCGNCGCGCTGCCCGAGGGATTCGAGCTCTTCTACGCGCTCAAGGCCAACCCGCATCCCGACGTCGTCGGTGTCCTGCGCGAGGGGCCCGGCCGGACCTGCCGGGCCGAGATCAGCTCGACCGGCGAACTGCACGCAGCCCTGGCCACGGGCCACCGGGCGCAGGACTGCCTCTACACCGGCCCAGGCAAGACCGACGCGGAACTGGACGAGGCGATCGGCCGCGGCGTGCGGCTGTTCTCCGTCGAGTCCCCGTCCNACCTGCGGCACGTGGGCGCCGCGGCGGCGCGTGCCGGCGCGGTGGCGCAGTGCCTGCTGCGCGTCAACAGTCCCACGGCGCACGCCTCGACGGGTATCCGCATGACGGGGCGGCCGTCCCAGTTCGGCATCGACGGCGAGACCCTGGCCGACGTCCTGCCCGAGCTGATCCGAGCGCCCGGCACGCGGATCGTCGGTGCGCACTTCTACACCATGAGCAACGCCACCGACGAGGAGAACCTGCTCGCCGAGTACGGGCACGTCGCCGAGCTCGCCGCGGGGTTGGAACGCGACCTCGGGCTGCCGCTGGACCTGCTCGACCTCGGCGGCGGCTTCGCGGCTCCGTACGCGGTGCCCGGTGCCCGCACGCCGTACCCCAAGCTGCGTGCGGAACTCGCCCGAATCCTCGACCGATCTCTGCCGCGCTGGCGGTCGGGCTCGCCCCGGCTCGCGTGCGAGTCGGGCCGCTACCTGGTGGCCGAGAGCGGATATCTGGTGAGTCGCGTGGTCAACATCAAGGTCGGCCGCGGCAGCAGGTTCGTCGTGCTCGACGCCGGCATCAACGCGCTCGGCGGTCTGTCCGGGCTCGGTCGCCTGCTGCCGGTCGCCGTTACGCTCGACCGCCCGGAGCAGGCCACTGAGGCTGAGCAGGCCGCTGAGGCTGAGCAGGCCACCGAGCCGGGCACACTGGCCGGTCCGCTGTGCACGCCGGGCGACACCCTCGGACGCAACGTCGACCTGCCGCCGCTCCACGTCGGCGACCTCGTCACGATCCCCAACGTCGGCGCCTACGGCCTCACCGCGAGTCTGCTCGCCTTCCTGGGGCGCCCGGCGCCCGGCGAGGTGACCGTGCGGGGCGGCGAGGTGGTTTCCGCCTCCCGGCTGGAGCATCGGCGCACGTACCTCGCGGCGGTCGGCCGGTGAGTGCGCTGCGCGCCGCCTCGTACCCCGGCCGCACCGTCATCGTCAGCGGCCTGGCCTCCGACGCGCACACCTGGAACCTGGTCTACCTGCANCTGCTGATCGAGGAACTGGGCCACGACGTGGTGAACCTCGGGCCGTGCGTGCCGGCCGACCTGCTGGTGGCCTCCTGCGACCGCCACCGGCCCGCCCTGGTGGTCCTCAGCAGTGTCAACGGCCACGGCTACCAGGAGGGGCTGGAGCTGATCCGCACTCTGCGCGGCACGGGACTGCGGGACCTTCCGGTCGTGATCGGCGGGCAGCTCGGTACCCGCGGCGGCCTGAGCGGGCGGCACATCGACGACCTGCTCGACGCGGGCTTCGACGCGGTCTTCGACGATCACGCCGACAGCACGGTGCTGTTCCGCCGGTTCGTCGCCGAGCTCGCCGAGGGAGCGCCCCGTGCACTTCGGTGAGTTCGTCCGCCGGCGGCACGCGGCCGGGGCACTGGTCGTGCAGCCTCGCATGGGCTTCGCCGACCCCGCCCTGATGCGCGCCGGCCTCGTCGCCACCCGGGGGGCCGCCGCCACCACGGTCGGCACGATCACGCTCGACAGCTTCACCCGGCTCGGCGACCCGGCCTCGGCCACCAGGGCACTGCGCGAGGGCACCGAGCTCAACGGGTACCCGATCCTCAGCCACGCCCTGTCCGCCACCCGCCGGGTGCTGGCAGGCGTGCATGACGGCGAGTTCCCCGTCCAGGTGCGGCACGGTTCCGCCCGGCCGCAGGACATCACCCGCGCCACCGTTGCGGCGGGTCTGCACGCCACCGAGGGCGGCCCGGTGTCGTACTGCCTCCCCTACGGCCGCACCCCGCTGACGGAGGCGGTCCGCAACTGGCGGGAGTGCTGTGAGCTGCTGCTCGGCGCCGCCGGAGAACCGCACCTGGAAACGTTCGGCGGCTGCATGATGGGCCAGCTTTGCCCGCCGAGCCAACTTGTGGCGATCAGCGTGCTGGAGGCCATGTTCTTCCAACGCCACGGGATCCGCAGCGTCTCGGTGAGCTACGCGCAGCAGACCCACCCGGCCCAGGACCGGGAGGCCGTCGCCGCGCTGCGACGGCTCTGCGCGGAACTGCTGCTCGGGACGGACTGGCACGTCGTCATCTACGCGTACATGGGGCGATTTCCCCGCACCGCTGACGGCGCACGCAACCTGCTCGCCCGGGCCGCCGAACTCGCCGTCAGCACCGGAGCGCAGCGGCTGATCGTCAAGACGGTGGCCGAGGCCGAGCGCATCCCCACCATCGCCGAGAACGTCGCGGCGCTCGAGCATGCCGCTGCGGCGGCCGACCGGGCTTTCGGGACCTTGNCTGCCGGGACCTTGGCGGGTGGGATCGGGGCGGCCGAACCGGACGGCGGCCAGGTGTACCGGGAGGCGCGAGCACTGGTGGACGCCGTGCTCGACTGCGCCCCGGACATCGGCAACGCGCTGGTCCGCGCCTTCGCGCGCGGTCTGCTCGACATCCCCTACTGCCTGCACCCGGCCAACGCCGGCCGGGCCCGCGGCCGGCTCGACGCCGACGGCAGGCTCGGCTGGGCCGACATCGGTGCCCTTCCCCTCGCCGGAGTGGTCGGCGAGATCCGCGGCCGGACGGTCAGCTCGTCGAGCTTCCTGTCGTCCCTGTCCTACGTCCGGGACACCTACGACACGGCGGCGCTCACCACCGGGACCCTGCCGGCGTTGTCCGCCGGACACCTCGTACAGACAGCGGAGCGTGGCGATGAGCACGACTGACGACACCCTCGCGGACCGGCTCGCCATGCTCCCCGCCGGCGAGCGGGACCGGTTCCTGGCCGATTTCGTCCACACCCGCGTGGCCGCGGTGCTCCGCGAGTTCCGGCCCGCGTCCACGGTTGCGGTGGACCCCGACCGGCCGTTGCGGGACCTTGGCCTGGACTCGCTGGGCGCCGTGGCGCTGCACGGCAGGCTGAGCGCCGACACCGGCCTGGCGCTGCCGGTCACCGTCGCCTTCGAGCACCCCACCCCGGCGGCCCTGGCCCGGCACCTGCGCACGCTGCTGGTCGGCGAGGAGGCGCCGGCTGACTCCACCACACCCCGGCGAGTCGCTGCCGCCGCCGACGACCCCGTCGCGATCGTGGGGATCGGGTGCCGCTATCCCGGGGGCGCGACGTCCCCGGAGTCGCTGTGGCGGCTCGTCGCCGACGGGCGCCACGTCAGCGTCGGGTTCCCTGCCGACCGCGGTTGGGACCTCGACGGGCTGTTCGACCCCGACGCCGACACCCCCGGCAGCAGCTACGTGCGCACGGGCGGCTTTCTGCCGGACGCCGCCGGGTTCGACGCCGACTTCTTCGGCATCGCCCCGCGCGAGGCCGCCGCGATGGATCCGCAACAGCGGCTGGTGCTCGAGACCTCGTGGGAGGCGCTGGAACGGGCGGGCATCGACCCGGGCGCGCTGCGCTCCACCGCGACCGGCGTGTTCATCGGCGCCGAGCCGCAGGAGTACGGCCCTCGGCTGCACGAAGCCCCGGACGGCCTCGAGGGCTACCTGCTGACCGGCAACGCGCCCAGCGTCGTCTCCGGTCGGGTCGCCTACGCGTTCGGCTTCGAGGGGCCGGCGCTCACCGTCGACACCGCGTGCTCCGGCTCGCTGGTCGCCCTCCACCTGGCCGACCAGGCGCTGCGTCGCGGCGAGTGCACGCTCGCGCTGGCCGGGGGCGTCGCCGTGATGGGCGGGCCCGGCACGTTCACCGCGTTCAGCCGGCAGCGGGGGCTCGCCGCGGACGGCCGGTGCAAGGCGTTCGCCGCCGCTGCCGACGGCACCGGATTCGCCGAGGGCGTCGGCGTGTTCGTGCTGGAGCGCCTCTCCGACGCCCTGCGCGCGGGGCACACCGTTCTGGCCGTCGTCCGGGGCAGCGCGGTCAACTCCGACGGCGCGTCCAACGGCCTGACCGCGCCGAACGGCCTGGCGCAGCAGCGCGTCATCCGCGCCGCGCTGGCCGACGCCGCCCTGGCGCCGCACGAGGTCGACGCGGTCGAGGCCCACGGCACCGGCACCCGGCTGGGAGACCCGATCGAGGCTCGGGCGCTGTTGGCGACCTACGGCCAGGACCGTGCGGATCCGCTGTGGCTGGGCTCGGTCAAGTCCAATCTCGGCCACACTCAGGCCGCGTCGGGTGCGGCGGGCGTCATCAAGATGATCATGGCTATGTGGCATGGGCTGCTCCCCGCCACCTTGCACGTGGACGAGCCCACACCCCACGTCGACTGGTCCGCCGGGGCCGTCGAGGTGCTGACCGAGGCGCGCGCCTGGCCGGCCGCCGACCGGCCGCGGCGCGCGGGCGTGTCGTCGTTCGGCATCAGCGGCACCAACGCCCACGTGATCCTCGAACAGTTCGAGCGGGCACCGCATGCCGACCAGGCCCGCACGCAGGTCCCGACCGCACAGCTCGCTGTCGACGACGCGGCACCGCTGCCCCTCGTCCTGTCGGCCAGAAGCGACGCGGCGCTGCGCGAGCAGGCCCGTCACCTCGCCTCCGTCGTCGCCGACGGGACGCCGGCGGTCGACGTCGGCTTCTCGCTGGCGACCACGCGGGCGTCCCTGTCGCACCGCGCCCTCGTCATCGCCGACGATCACACCGACGCGGTGCGCGGCCTGAACCTGTTGGCCGAGCGCGGCACCGGCCCGCGCATCGTGAGCGGCATCGTCGCCCCGGGCGGCCTCGGCCTGCTGTTCACCGGGCAGGGTTCCCAACGCCTGGCGATGGGCCGCGAACTTTACGAGACGCACCCGGTGTTCGCACGGGCCCTGGACGAGGCGATCGACCATCTGGACCTGCAACTCGACCGGCCCCTGCGCGACGTCCTGTTCGGCACCGAGCCGGNCGAGCTGGCGCAGACCCAGTACGCGCAGTGCGCGCTGTTCGCCGTCGAGGTGNCGCTGTTCCGACTGATCGAGTCCTGGGGAGTGCGCCCGGACGTCCTGCTCGGCCACTCGATCGGTGAACTGGCCGCGGCGCACGTCGCGGGCGTGTGGTCACTGGCGGACGCCTGCGCCGTCGTCGCCGCCCGCGGGCGGCTGATGCAGGCGCTGCCCGCCGACGGCGCGATGGTCGCCGTCACGGCCGGCGAGGACGAGGTCCGGCGGCTGCTGACCGATCGGGTGAGCATCGCGGCCGTCAACGGCCCGGCGTCCGTGGTCGTCTCCGGCGCCCGGGACGAGGTGGACGCTCTCGCCCGGCGCCTGGAGTCTGCCGGGCGCACGGCGACCCGGCTGCGCGTGTCGCATGCCTTCCACTCGGCCCTGATGGAGCCGATGCTCGCCGAGTTCCGACGGGTCCTGCGGGCTGTGGCCTACGAACGGCCCGCCATCCCGGTGATCTCCAACCTGACCGGCGCTCCGGCGGCGCCCGAGGATCTCTGCTCGCCCGACTACTGGGTGAGGCATGTGCGCGAGACCGTGCGCTTCGCCGACGGCGTCCGGAGCATGGCCGCTGCCGGGATACGTACAGTCATCGAACTGGGCCCGGACGCGGTCCTGTCGGCCATGGGCCGCGACTGCCTGACCGACGCCTGCCTGTCCGAGGACGGTGTGCCCGACGACAGTGTGCCCGAGGACGTGGTGTTCGTTCCCGCCCTGCGCCGGGACCGGCCCGAGGCAGCCACCCTGGTGGCGGCCGTCGCCGCCGCCCACACCCGGGGCGCCGCGGTCACCTGGAGCGCCTGCTACGCCGGGCGCGCCGCGCGGCGCGTCGACCTGCCCACCTACCCCTTCCAGCACCGACGATTCTGGCTCACCCAGTCGGCGGCCGGCCGGGTCGACCCGGCCCGGTTCGGCCAGCGATCGTCCCGACACCCGCTGCTCACCGCCGTCGTCGGCCTCGCGGGCGGCGACGGGGCCGTGCTCACCGGACGGCTGTCCGTACCGACGCTGCCGTGGCTGGCCGACCACATCATCGCCGGCTCGCTCGTGCTGGCGGGCACGGCGTTCGTGGACATGGCGCTGCACGCGGCGGAACACCTCGACTGCGACCTCGTCGAGGAACTGACCCTCCACGCGCCGCTGCTGCTGCCGGAGACCGAGGGCATCGCCCTGCAGGCCGTCGTCTCGGCCGCGCGCGCCGGCCGCCGCACCGTCGAGTTCTACTCCCGCGGCGAGCGCGGGGACGCCGATGGCGCGAGTGCGGACGGCGCGAGTGCCGGTTGGACCCGGCACGCCACCGCGATCCTGTCGCCGGCGGCGCGCTCGCCGCGGGACGCGCCCGCCGCCGCCTGGCCACCCCCCGGCGCGCGGCCCGTCGACATCGCGGACTTCTACGAGAACCTGGCCGACGAGGGCTACGCCTACGGGCCCGCCTTCCGGTGCCTGCGGGCGGTGTGGCGGCGCGGCTCGGAGGTGTATGCCGAGGTCGCCCTGCCGCAGGACGCGGACGCGGGGCCGCACCACCTGCACCCGGCGCTGCTGGACGCGGCGCTGCACGCCACGGACTTCGCCGCCGGCGAGGCCCGGGATGCCGGTGAGCTCCGACTGCCGTTCGCCTGGCAGGGCGTGACCGCGTATGCCACCGGCGCCACCGCCCTGCGGGTCCGGATCATCTCCCACCCGCGCGGCGGCGTTGCGCTGGAGCTGGCCGACCTCGCCGGCGCGCCGGTTGCCTCCGTCGCCTCCTTCCGGACCCGCCTCGTGCCGGCCGGGACGCTGACGTCAGCGCGGAACGAACCGCTCTACCACGTCAGGTGGCGGTCCGTGCCCGGTGGGACCCACGACACCGACCGCGTCACCGTGGCCAGGAGCCTCGATGACGTCGACGGCGTGACGCCGGTGCCGGACGCTGTCGTCGTCACCGTGGCACCGGCCGACGACCAGCCCGACCGTGCCGACCAGCTCGTTCAGCCCGACCAGCCCGACCAGCCGGTTCCGGCGGTTGCGCCCGTCCAGGCGGTGACGACAGCCACGCACCGGGTGCTGGGCCTGCTGCGGCGCTGGCTGGACGACGACCGTGTCGCGAGATCCCGGCTGGTCGTCGCGCTGGGCGGCGCGGTCGAGCCGGGCGGCGCGGTCGGGTGCGGTGCCGAGCTCGCCGCCGCCGCCGTGCGGGGCCTGGTCAGGTCGGCGCAGGCCGAGCATCCGGGCCGGTTCGTCCTGCTCGATCTCGACGGCGCCACGCCCGCCACGGACCATCAGGTGGCCGCCGCACTGGCCACCGACGAGCCCGAGCTACGCCTGCGCGGCGATCGGCTGTCCGCACCGCGCCTGACCCGGCTCACCCCCGCCGACGTTCCCGGCAGGCCGTGGGAGCCGACGGGCACCGTCCTGATCACCGGCGGCACCGGCGGCCTTGGTGCCCTCGTAGCCCGGCACCTCGCCGCGGCCCACGGCGTGCGGCAGCTGCTGCTCGTCAGCCGCCGCGGCCCGGCCGCACCGGGCTCCGTCGCATTGGCCGAGGACCTGACCGCCCTGGGCGCCACCGTCCGAATCGCCGCGTGCGACGTCGCCGACCGTGACGCGCTGGCGGCCGTCCTGGCCGAGATACCGGCCGAACACCCGCTGACCGGCGTCGTCCACGCCGCTGGAGTCGTGGACGACGCCCTGATCACCGCGCTGACACCGGATCAGATCGACGTTGTGCTGCGGCCCAAGGCGGCCGGAGCGTGGCACCTGCACGAGTTGACCCGCGACCTGGACCTGACGGCCTTCGTGCTCTTCTCCTCGGTCGCGTCCCTCGTCGACGGCTCGGGCCAGGGCAACTACGCCGCGGCCAACGCGTTCCTGGAGGCCCTCGCCGCCCACCGCGCGTCGGTCGGCCTCCCGGCGACCTCGCTGGCCTGGGGCCTGTGGTCAGGGGAACAGGGCATGGGCGCGCGGATGGACACCGCGGCGCGCAGGCGCGTCGAGCGGCTCGGCCTCGCGCCGCTGACCCCGCAGGCGAGNCTGGCCGCCCTGGACGCCGCACTCCGTTGCGGCGAAGCAGCCGTGGTGCCGGTGGCGGTGGATCGCGCGGTTGTGCGCTCCCGCCTGGACGGCGTGCCCGCGCTGCTACGAGAGCTGGTGCCGCAGCGCGCGGCGACGGCGGGCGCGTCCGCGCCTGGCCGGCAGCCGGCCGAACTCGCCGCTCCCGACCGCGACCGGGCCGTGCTGGACCTGGTCCGAACCCATGTCGCCGCGGTGCTCGGACACGACGGCGGCGCGGCCATCAGCCCGCGCCGCGCGTTCGCCGACCTCGGCTTCGACTCGCTCGCCGCCGTCGAGCTGCGCAACGCCCTGCAGCGGCACCTCGGGGTGACGCTGCCGGCCACTCTCGTGTTCGACCATCCGACGCCCCGTGCCCTGGCCGACCACATCCTGGACCGGCTGTCCGGTGAGCGTGCGCCGGTGGCAGCCACCCCCGAGGCGGCCGTCCGGTCCGACGAGCCGATCGCGATCGTGGGGATGAGCTGCCGGTTCCCGGGCGGCGTCGCCTCGCCGGAGGACCTGTGGCGGCTGCTGGTCGACGGCACCGACGCGATCAGCCCGTTTCCCGCCGACCGCGGCTGGGACCTCGGCGGACTCTACGACCCCGACCGTGTCCGGCCCGCCACCAGCTACGCCCGCGAGGGCGGATTCCTGCCCGGCGCGGCGGAGTTCGACGCCGGGTTCTTCGAGATCAGCCCGCGCGAGGCGCAGGCCATGGATCCCCAGCAGCGGTTGTTGCTGGAGGTCTCGTGGGAGGCGTTGGAACGGGCGGGCATCGACCCGCACACGTTGCGCGGCAGCCGCACCGGCGTGTTCGCGGGCGTGATGTACCACGACTGGGCGACCCGGCTCGGCGCCGTGCCCGAGGACCTGGCCGGACACCTCGGCAACGGCAGCCTGGCCAGCGTGGTCTCCGGCCGGGTCGCCTACGCGCTCGGCCTGCAGGGACCGGCCGTCACGGTCGACACCGCGTGCTCGTCCTCGCTGGTCGCCCTGCACTGGGCGATCCAGGCGCTGCGCGGCGGCGAGTGCACGCTGGCGCTGGTCGGCGGCGTGACCGTGATGTCGACCCCGGACACGTTCGTCGACTTCAGCCGCCAGCGCGGACTGGCGGCCGACGGACGGTGCAAGTCGTTCGCGGCGGCGGCCGACGGCACCGGGTGGGGCGAGGGCGTCGGTGTGCTGGCCGTCGAGCGGCTGTCCGACGCCCGGCGGGCCGGCCATGAGGTGCTGGCGGTCGTGTCGGGCTCCGCCGTGAACCACGACGGGGCCAGCAACGGACTGACCGCGCCGAACGGCCTCGCCCAGCAGCGGGTCGTCCGCCAGGCGCTGGCCGCGGCCGGGCTGCGGCCGGCCGACGTGGACGCCGTGGAGGGACACGGCACCGGCACCACCCTCGGCGACCCGATCGAGGTGGGCGCGCTGCAGGCCGTGTTCGGCCAGGATCGGGACCGGCCGCTGTGGCTGGGCTCGGTCAAGTCCAACCTCGGCCACACCCAGGCCGCCGCCGGAGTCGCCGGCGTCATCAGGACCGTGCTCGCGCTACGCGCCGGCTTGCTGCCCAGGACCCTGCACGTCGACGCGCCGTCGGCCCAGGTCGACTGGTCCGCCGGGGCGGTCGCCCTGCTGACCGAGCCGCGTGCGTGGCCGGCCGGAGACCGCCCGCGCCGGGCGGGCGTGTCCTCGTTCGGCATCAGCGGCACGAACGCCCACGTCATCGTCGAGCAGGCGCCGACCGACCCGGACCTCCCCGCCGGGCCCGGCCTCCCCGTCGGGCCCGGCCTCGCGGGTCCGGCGCCGCTCGTGGTGTCCGCGCGGACCCCGGCGGCGCTGCGGGCGCAGGCCACGCGGTTGCGCGCCTGGGTGGCCGAGCGCGAGGACCTCTCCCTCGCCGCGCTGGCCCGGTCGCTGGTGGGTACCCGGGCCGCGTTCGAGTACCGGGCCGCGGTCATCGCCGGGGATCGGGACGCATGCCTGCGCGGACTGGACGCCGTGGCGGCCGGTGCGTCCTCGCCCGACGTCGTGCGCGGCACGGCGCGGGACGGCGGCCGGCTCGCCTTCGTCTTCTCCGGCCAGGGCGCCCAACGCCCGGGCATGGGGCGCGGGCTGTACGAGGCGTTCGAGGTGTTCGCGCGGTCCTTCGACGAGATCACGGACGCGCTGGCCCCCGCGTTGGACCGACCCCTGCGGGACGTGGTGTTCGGCGACCGGGCCGCCGCGGGGCCGCTGCTCGACCGCACGCGCTACACCCAGCCGGCGCTGTTCGCCGTTGAGGTGGCGCTGTTCCGGCTGGCCGAATCCTGGGGGCTCGCACCGGATCTGCTCGCCGGGCATTCGATCGGTGAACTGGCCGCCGCCCACGTCGCGGGCGTGCTCTCGCTCGACGACGCGTGCCGGCTGGTCGCCGCCCGCGGCGCGCTGATGGACGCCCTGCCCGCCGGCGGCGCCATGGTCGCCCTCACCGCGACCGAGGCCGAGGTCCGCGACCTGCTCGCCGGCCGCGAGGACCTGGTCGGCGTCGCCGCCGTCAACGGCCCGAGGTCGGTGGTGGTCTCCGGGGTGGAGTCGGCCGTGCTCGACATCGCCGCCGCCGTGCGCGAGCGCGGCGGCGAGACGCACCGCCTGCCGGTGAGCCACGCGTTCCACTCGCCGCTCATGGAGCCGATGCTCGCCGAGTTCGGCCGGATCGCGGCGGGCATCGAGTTTCGGGCACCGCGCATTCCGATCGTCTCCGCGCTGACGGGCCGTCTCGCCACCGTCGAGGAACTGTGCGCTGCGCANTACTGGGTGCGCCACGCTCGCCAGCCGGTACGGTTCGCGGACGCGGTGGACGGCCTCGTCGCCGAGGGCGTCGCCACGTTCGTCGAGATAGGCCCCGATCGGGTGCTGTCGATCCTCGGCGAGGAATGCCTGGCCGGCCGGGAGAGCGCCGTCTTCGTCCCGCTGCTGCACCGCGACCGCGACGAGACGGCGGCGGCGATGGCCGCGCTCGGTCGTCTGCACGTCCACGGCGTGCCGGTGGCGTGGCCCGAGCTGCTCGGCCGCGGCGGTGCTCGCCTCGACCTGCCCACCTACGCCTTCGAGCACACGCGGTACTGGCTCGACGCGACGCCCGCCCACGATGCCACCGGGGTCGGCCAGCTCCCGGCCGGGCATCCGATCCTCGGGGCGGTGGTCCCGTTGGCCGGTTCGCGGGAGGTGGTGCTCACCGGGCGGCTCTCCGTCGAGACCCAGCCATGGCTGGCGGACCATGCCGTAGGCGGGGCGGTGCTGCTGGCGGGTACCGGCTTCGTGGAACTCGCCCTGCGGGCGGCCGACCAGGTCGGCTGCGCGACGGTCGAGGAACTGACCCTGGCGGCGCCCCTGATGCTGCCCGAGCGGGGCGGCGTTGCGCTCCAGGTCGTGGTCGGAGCCCCGGACGGCGACCGGCGCAGCCTGTCGGTGTTCTCGCGTCCTGGCGACGCGTCGGAGGAGCAGCCCTGGACCCGGCATGCCACCGGCGTGCTCAGCCCGACGCGGCGCCCCGAGACGTTCGATCTGACCGCGTGGCCACCCGCCGGTGCCGACCCGATCGACGTGGCTGACGCCTACCAGCGGCTACGGACCCGGGGCTACGGNTACGGGCCCGCGTTCCAGGGGCTGCGGGGCGCCTGGCGGCGCGGCGACGAGGTGTTCGCCGAGGTCGCGCTCCCCGACGACGTCGCTGCCGCCTCGTTCGGCCTGCACCCGGCGCTGCTCGACGCCGCGATGCACGCCGACCTGCTCGGTGCCGTGGACGGTCCGACGCTGCTGCCGTTCGTCTGGAGCGGCGTGTCACTGCACGCGGTCGGCGCCCGCGCGCTGCGGGTTCGCATCCAGCGGCTCGACGGCGACGAGGCCAGCGCGATCCAGGTCGCCGATGCCGAGGGCCGGCCGGTCGCCTCGATCGACTCGCTGGTGTCGCGCCCGCTCACCGGCCGGCAGCTCGCGGCGGTCGCCGAGCGGGATGTCCCGTTGCTGCACGTGCAGTGGCGACCGCTGCCGGCGGCCCCGACGGTCGAGACGCCGACCGGGTGGGCGCTCCTCGGCGACGCGCGCTTGGGGGAGTTGGCGCGATACGCCGATGTCGGGGCCCTGGCGCGGGCTGTCGACGCGGGCGCGCCGGTGCCCGAGGTTGGCGTGTTCGCCTGCTTCACGTCCGGGGCCGACGCTGCGGCCGCCGCACGGGCCCTCACCACGCGGGTGCTGGCGACGGTGCAGGCATGGCTGGCCGACGACCGGTTCGCCGAGGCGCGCCTGGTCGTGCTGACCCGGGACGCCGTACCGGTCACGGGCGAGGTGGACCCGGCGCAGGCGGCGGTGTGGGGCCTGGTGCGGGCCGCCGAGGCGGAACATCCCGGCCGATTCATCCTGGTCGACCGGGCGGACGGGGCGTCGCTGGACGTCCTGCCTGCGGCGGTGGCGTCGGGAGAGTCGGAGTCGGCGATCCGCGGCACCACATGTCACGTGCCCCGGCTCGCCCCGATGCCCGGGCCGCAGCGGGATACCCGGCGGCCGTGGCGCCCCGACGGCACGGTACTGATCACCGGCGGCACCGGGGGCCTGGGCGCTTTGGTGGCGCGCCACCTGGTGCGCGAGCACGGCGTCCGGCACCTGCTGCTGGCCGGCCGACGCGGCTCCCACGCGCCGGGCGCGGCGGACCTGCGCCGGGAACTCGGTGAGGGTGGAGCCACGGTCACGCTCGCGGCATGCGACGTGTCTGACCGCGCGGCGCTGACCCGCCTGCTCGCGGACATCCCCGCACGGCATCCGCTGACCGCCGTGGTGCACGCCGCCGGTGTCGCGGANGGCGCCGTCATCGGTTCGCTCACCACCGACCAGCTCGACACCGTGCTGCAACCCAAGGCGGACGGGGCATGGCACCTGCACGAGCTAACCCGCGACCTGGACCTTGCGGCGTTCGTGCTGTTCTCCTCGGCCGGCGGCATGGTGCTCGCCGCGGGCCAGGCCAACTACGCGGCGGCCAACGCGTTCCTCGACGGCCTGGCCGCCCACCGGCGGCGCCACGGCCTGTCCGCCACGGCACTGGCCTGGGGGCTGTGGGCGCACGACACCGGGCTCGGTGGAGCGCTGCGCGAGGCCGACCTGCAGCGCATGGCCCGACTCGGCCTGCCCGCCGTGACCGTCCGGCAGGGCTTGGCGCTGCTGGACGCGGCGCTTCGCGCCGATGAGGCCGTCGTCGTGCCGCTGCCGCTGGACCTCGCCGTGCTGCGGGCTCGGACCGACGCGATTCCGCCGCTGTTGCGGAGTTTCGTCCCGGCCACCGTTCGACGTGCCGCTGCGGCTGCATCCACCGACCCGGCCCTGGCCCAGCGGCTTGAGCGGCTCTCCGAGACCGAGCGGGAGCGCGCTGTCCTCGACCTCGTCTGCACGCATGTCGCCGCCGCACTCGGCTACGGTGCCGCCGACGCGGTCGACGCGAACCGGGCGTTCAAGGAACTCGGCTTCGACTCGCTGTCCGCCGTGGAACTGCGCAACGCGCTCGGTACCGCCACCGGCCTGACCCTGCCCGCCACGCTCGTGTTCGACCACCCCACGGCCCGTGGGGTCGCAGACCATCTCCTCGGCAGGCTGGTCGGCGCCGTCGCGGCCGGCCCCGAGACCAGGCCGGCCAGGGCGGCGACGGCCCACGACGATCCGATCGTCGTCATCGGCATGGCCTGCCGCTATCCGGGCGACGTGGACACGCCCGAGGACCTGTGGCGGCTGCTGCTCGACGGCACCGACGCCGTCACCTCCTTCCCGACGAACCGAGGCTGGGACGTCGACGGTATCTACCACCCGCAGCCCGCCCGGCCGGGCCGCAGTTACACCCGCGAGGGCGGCTTCCTGCACCGGGCCGCCGAGTTCGACCCGGGTTTCTTCGGCATCGGCCCGCGCGAATCCCTCGCCATGGACCCGCAGCAGCGGCTGCTGCTCGAAGTGNCCTGGGAGGCCATCGAGCGGGCCAGGATCGACCCGCGTTCGCTGCGCTCCACCGCGACCGGGGTGTTCGCCGGGGCGATGTACGACGACTACGGCAGCAGGGCCAGGAACCCGTCCGCCGAGGTCGTCCCGTACCTGGCCAACGGCAGCTCAGGCTCCGTGGTGTCCGGGCGCATCTCCTACCTGCTCGGCCTGGAGGGACCGTCCATCACCGTCGACACGGCCTGCTCCTCGTCGCTGGTGACGCTGCACCTCGCCGCCCAGGCGCTGCGCGCCGGCGAGTGCTCGCTCGCGCTGGCCGGCGGCGTGACCGTGCTGTCGGTGCCGGACCTGTTCGTGGACTCCAGCCGACAGGGCGTGCTCGCACCCGACGGCCGGTCCAAGTCGTTCGCGTCGGCCGCGAACGGCGTGGGCTGGGCCGAGGGTGCCGGCCTGCTGCTGCTGGAACGCCTGTCGGACGCACGCCGCCACGGCCACGAGGTGCTGGCCGTCGTCCGCGGCAGCGCGGTCAACTCCGACGGCGCGTCCAACGGCCTGACCGCCCCCAACGGGCCGTCGCAGGAGCGGGTCATCCGCGCCGCGCTGGCCGCCGCGGGACTCGAGCCGTCGGAGGTGGACGCCGTCGAGGCGCACGGCTCGGGCACCCGACTCGGTGATCCGATCGAGGCCCAGGCGCTGCTGGCGACCTACGGCCAGGACCGCGATCCCGGCCGGCCGCTGTGGCTCGGCTCGGTGAAGTCGAACATCGGCCACGCGCAGGCCGCGGGCGGCGTGGCCGGGGTGATCAAAATGGTGCAGGCCATGCGGCACGGCATACTGCCGAAGTCGCTGCACGTGGACGCGGCGTCGCACCACGTGGACTGGTCGGCCGGGGCCGTCGCGCTCCTCACCGAGCAGCGGTCCTGGCCGCGGGCCGATCGACCGCGNCGGGCGGGCGTGTCCTCGTTCGGCATCAGCGGCACCAACGCCCACGTGATCCTGGAGCAGGCACCCGCGCCGAAGCCCGTCCCGGCAGTCGCGGCCGGGCCGACGGCGGTGCCGTGGGTGGTGTCCGGCCGCACCCCGGACGCCGTACGCGCGCAGGCCGATCGACTGCGCTCCCACCTGGCGGCTCGCCCGGACGTGCGCCCCGTCGACGTCGGGTTCTCGCTGGCGACCAGCCGCACGGCCTTCGAGTACCGCGGCGTCGCCCTCGGCGGCGACCGGGAGGAGCTGTTGGCCGGCCTGCGGGGCCTGACCGGCCAAGCCCCCGCCGCTCGATGGGTGACCGGTCTGGCGGACGTCTCCGGCGGCACCGTGTTCGTCTTCCCCGGCCANGGCGGCCAGTGGGCGGGTATGGCGGCCGACCTCCTCGGCCGGTCCGCGGTGTTCGCGCGGCGTCTCGCGGAATGTGAACAGGCGCTGGCGCCCTTCGTGGACTGGTCGGTCACGGCGGTGCTGTCCGGAGCGCAGGGCACCCCGTCGTGGGAGCGGGTCGACGTGGTCCAGCCGGCGTTGTGGGCGGTGATGGTGTCGCTGGCCGAACTCTGGGCGCACCACGGGGTCCGTCCGGATGCCGTGGTCGGGCACTCCCAGGGCGAGGTGGCCGCCGCGTGCGTGGCCGGAGCGCTGTCGTTGGCCGACGGGGCGCGGATCGTGGCGTTGCGCAGCCGGGCGATCGGGCACCTGGCGGGCGGGGGCGGGATGCTGTCGGTCGGGCTTGCGGCCGACGACGTCCGCACCCGTCTGGTGAAAAGCGGGGAGGACCGCGTCTGCCTGGCCGCGGAGAACGGCACCCGGTCCGTGGTGCTCTCCGGGGACGCCGACGCACTCGACGCACTGGTGGGCGAGTTCGCCGCCGAGGGGGTCCGCACCAAGCGCCTACCGGTCGACTACGCCTCCCATTCACCCCAGGTCGAGGCGCTGCGCGAACGACTGCTGGCCGACCTCGCGCCCGTCGCCCCGACCGAGCCGCGGATTCCCATGCTGTCCACCGTCACCGGCGCCTGGCTCGACGGCCCCGAACTGGACGCCGCCTACTGGTTCGCCAACCTGCGCGAGACGGTGCGCTTCGCGCCCGCGATCCGCGCGCTGGCCGGTGCGGGATACGGCGCCTTCGTCGAGGTCAGCCCGCACGCGGTGCTGACGATGAGCATGCAGGAGACCCTGGATGACATCGACCATCCGGCCGCCGTGACCGGCACGCTGCGCCGGGACTCGGGCGGCATGGCCGCGTTCACCGAGGCCGCCGCCGCCCTTCACGTCCGCGGCGTGCCGGTGGACTGGGCCGCGTTCTGTCCCGGCGGCGAGTCCGTCGACCTGCCCACCTACGCCTTCCAGCGCACGTCGTACTGGCTGGACGCCGCCGCGACCGGCGATGCGACCGGTGACGTGATCGGCGATGTGGCTGCGGCGGGACTCGGAGCCGCCGGGCATCCGCTGCTCGGCGCCGTGGTGGAACTGCCCGACTCCGACGTGGTGGTCCTCACCGGCACCCTGTCGGTCCAGCGCCAGCCATGGCTGGCCGACCACGTGCTCATGGGCAGCATGCTGCTGCCCGGCACGGCGTTCGTGGAGTTGGCGCTGCGGGCCGGGAACGAGGTGGGGTGCGACGTGGTGGAGGAGCTGACCCAGCGAACTCCGGTCGTGCTGCCCGAGCGCGGTGCGGTGGTCGTCCGGGTCGTCGTGGGAGCCCGCGAGGACGCCACGGACCGTCGCCCGCTGTCGGTGTACGCCCGGTCCCAGGACACCCCCGCGGCCGAGTGGACACTGCATGCCGCGGGCGTTCTCGCCCCCGGTGCCCGGCCCGCCGAGATCGACCTGCCCACCGAGATCGATCTGGCCGCCTGGCCCCCCGCGGGCGCCGAACGAATCGACCTCACCGGCGTCTACGACGACCTAGCCGCCCTGGGCTTCAGCTACGGCCCGACGTTCCAGGGCATGCGGGCCGTGTGGCGCCGCGACGACGAGGTGTTCGCCCAGATCGCCCTGCCGCAAGGCGCTGCCCCGGGGGCGTACGGCGTCCATCCCGCCCTGCTCGACTCGGCGCTCGGGGCGATGGACTTCCTCGCGGGTGGCCCGGCGACGTTCACCGAGACGACGATCCCCTTCGCCTGGCACGGCGTCTCGCTGTACCGGGCGGGAGCGGCGGCGCTGCGGGTACGGGTCCGCCGTGCCCCCGGCGACAACGCCGCCGAACTGTTGATCGCCGACGACCAGGGTGCGCCAGTGGCCCGCATCGCGTCCCTGGTGACCAGGCCGGTAACGGCCGATCACCTCGGCGGGCCGCGCCCCTTGTACCGGATCGAGTGGAACCCGCCGGCGGCTGTCCCGTCGGCGTCCCTCCCGGCTGGGTGCGCGGTGCTGGGGGCCGACGGACTGGGCACCGACGGCCTGGGCCTGGGCCTGCCCGTCTTCCCGGACCTCGCCTCCCTGCTGGCGGCGGACCGCCCCGCGGACGTCGTGCTCCTGTCGTGCCCGCCGGACGACGGCGACGGCGACCTGCCCGCCGCCGTCCGCGCCGCCACGCTGCGGACGCTCGACGCCGTCCGGGCCTGGCTGGCCGAGCCGCGTTGCGCGGCGCAGCGGCTCGTCGTGGTGACCCGGCGAGCGGTGGCCACCGGGCCGGGGGAGAGCCCGGATCTGACGCAGGCACCGCTGTGGGGCCTGGTCCGTGCGGCGCAGGCGGAGAACCCGGGACGCCTGCTGCTGGTCGACGTCGACGACACGGACGCGTCTCGGCGGGCGCTGGCCGCGGCGGTGGCCTGCGGCGAGCCGGAGTCGGCCGTACGCGCTGGCGAGGTCCGCGTTCCCCGGCTGCGGCGCGCGTCCGCGACCGGCGCGGCGCCCGGCTGGAACCCGAACGGCACGGTGCTGATCACCGGGGGACTGGGCCTGCTGGGCGGGCTGCTCGCCCGGCACCTGGTGACCGAACACGGCGTCGGGCATCTGCTGCTGGTCGGCCGCCGGGGCATGCGGGCCCGCGGCGCGGCGCAGCTGTGCGCGGAACTGACCGATCTCGGCGCCGTCGTGACCGTCACCGCCTGTGATGCCGCCGACCGCGACGCGCTGGCCCGACTGCTCGGGCGGATCCCCGCGGAGCATCCGCTCACCGCCGTCGTCCACGCCGCCGGTCTGATGGACGGCGGTGTGCTGGACACGCTGACTCCTCGTCAGATCGACTCCGTGATGCGGCCTAAAGTGGATGCCGCGTGGCACCTGCACGAGCTCACCGCAGGCCTCGGCCTGGCCGCGTTCGTGACGTACTCGTCGATCGGCGGACTGGTGCTGGCGGCCGGTCAGGCGAACTACGCCGCCGCCAACGTGTTCCTCGACGCCTTGGCCGCGCATCGGCGGGCCCGGGGCCTGCCGGCCACCTCGCTGGCCTGGGGGCCGTGGCAGGGCACCGAGGACACCGTCGACCTCGACCGCCTGCGCCGCGCGGGCATCGTCGAGTTCACCGCCGCCGAGGGACTGGCCCTGTTCGACGCGGCCATGGATACCGGCGACGCGGTCCTGGTCCCGGTGAAACTGGAGGTGGGAGCCCTGCGCGGCCGATCCGAGCCGCCCGCGCTGCTGCGCGAGCTGATTGCCGGCCACGCGCGGCCCCAGGCCATCGGGCCGACCGACCACCTCACCGCGGCCACGTCGCTCGAAGATCGGCTCGCCTCGTTGTCCCGCAGGGAGCGGGAGCGGGCGGTACTCGATCTCGTCCGCGGTCACACCGCCGCCGTACTCGGCCACGCCGGCGCCGGGGACGTCCTGGCCACCACCGGGTTCACCGACCTCGGCATCGACTCGCTGGCCGCCCTGGAGCTGCGCAACCGGCTCGGTCCGGCCACCGGCCTGCGGCTGCCGGCCACTGTCGTCTTCGACCACCCCGACCCGGTGCGCCTGGCCAGGCACCTGCTGGCCGAGCTGTTCCCCGACGAGGACGTGACGGCAACCCGTCCGGAGGTTCGTCCGGCGGTTCGTTCGGCGATCGAGGACATGGACGTGGACGAGTTGGTGCGCTCGGCCTTCGCGCGGGACGACCGGACGGGAGAGCACGCGTGAACCAGACCACTGGCCGCGACGGAACCGGCCGCGACGGAACCGGCCGCGACAGAGTCGTCGCGGCGCTGCGTCGCACCCTGCTCGAGAACGAGCGGCTGCGTCAGGAGAACGACCGGCTCACCGCGTCGACCGCCGAGCCGGTCGCGATCGTGGGAATGGCGTGCCGCTACCCCGGCGGCGTGGCCTCTCCGGAGGACCTGTGGCGGCTGGTCACCGATGACGTGGTCGCCATCGGCGCGTTCCCGGACGATCGTGGCTGGGACCTCGCGCAGCTGTACGACCCCGAGCCGGGGGTGAAGGGAAAAAGCTGTTCCCGGCATGGCGGATTCCTCGATGGAGCGGGCGATTTCGACCCGGCGTTCTTCGGGATCTCGCCGCGCGAGGCGCTGGCGATGGATCCGCAGCAGCGGCTGCTACTGGAGATCGCCTGGGAGGCGCTGGAACATGCCGGGATCGTTCCCGACGCGTTGCGCGGCAGCCATACCGGTGTGTTCGCCGGCGTCATGTACCACGACTACGGCACCGGGAGCAGCGACGGCAGCCTGGTGTCGGGGCGAATCTCCTACACGTTGGGCCTCGAGGGCCCGGCCGTCACGGTGGACACGGCGTGCTCATCGTCGCTGGTGGCCCTGGACCTCGCGACGCGGTCGCTGCGCCGCGGCGAGTGCACCCTGGCCCTCGCCGGGGGAGTGACGGTGATGGCCGCACCCGACATGTTCGTGTACTTCAGCGAACAGCGCGGCCTGGCCCCGGACGGCCGGTGCAAGTCGTTCGCGGGCGCGGCGGACGGCGTCGGGTGCTCGGAGGGCGCGGGCATCCTGCTGCTGGAGCGCCTGTCGGACGCGCGCCGCAACGGTCACGAGGTCCTGGCGGTGGTACGGGGCACAGCGCTGAACCAGGACGGTGCCAGCAGCGGCTTCACCATTCCGAACGGGCCTTCGCAGCGGCGCGTGATCCGTGCCGCGCTGGCCGACGCCGGGTTGTCCGGCGCCGAGGTGGATGCGGTGGAGGCGCACGGCACGGGCACCCGGCTCGGTGACCCGATCGAGGCCCAGGCGTTGCTGGCGACCTACGGTCAGGACCGCGACCAGCCCTTGTGGCTGGGGTCGTTGAAGTCGAACATCGGCCATACCCAGGCCGCCGCGGGCGTGGCCGGGGTGATCAAGACGGTGCAGGCGATACGGCACGGCGTGCTCCCGCGCACCCTGCACGTGGACGAGCCGACCCCCCGGGTGGACTGGTCGACCGGGGCGGTCGAACTGCTCACCGAACAGCGGCCATGGCCGCGCACCGGCCGTCCGCGCCGCGCCGGAGTGTCGTCCTTCGGCCTCAGTGGCACCAACGCCCACGTCATCCTCGAACAGGCCCCTGATGCGGAAGTGACACCGGACGTCGGTCGGTCACCGCTGCCGATCGTGCCGTGGGTGCTGTCCGGCCATACCGCCGAAGCCCTGCGCGACCAGGCGGCCCGCCTGGCACCGCACCCGGCGGACCCGGCGGACACCGGGTTCTCGCTGGCCGTCGCGCGATCCGCGTTTACGCACCGCGCCGTCATCCTCGGCGCAGACCGGGACGAGCTGGCGGTCGGGCTGCGTGCACTCGCGGCGGGCGCAGACTGCCCGACGGTCGTCCACGGCATCGCTCGGCCGGACGGGATGACCGCGTTCCTGTTCACCGGCCAGGGGTCCCAGCGTGTGGGCATGGGGCGTGAACTGGCCGAGCACCACCCCGCGTTCCGCGACGCCTTCGACGAGACGTGCGCCGCCCTGGACCGGCATCTGGACCGGCCCTTGCGGGACGTCGTGGCGACGGACGCCGCCGCGCTCGACCAGACCGCGTACGCCCAGCCCGCGTTGTTCGCGCTGGAGGTGGCGCTGTTCCGCCTGGTGGAGTCCTGGGGGCTGCGGCCGGACTTCGTCGCCGGGCATTCGATCGGGGAGCTCGCCGCGGCACACGTGGCCGGGGTCTGGTCCCTGGCGGACGCGTGCGCGCTGGTGGCCGCTCGCGGCAGGTTGATGCAGGCGCTGCCCGAGGACGGCGCGATGGTGGCGGTCGAGGCCGCCGAGGATGAGGTACGGGCCCTGCTGCCCGACGACGTGGATGTGGCGGCGGTGAACGGCCCGCGGTCCGTGGTGGTCTCCGGGGCGCGCGAATCGGTGCTCGCCGTCGCCGCCCGCCTGTCGCGAGGTGGACGGCGAACCCGGCACCTGCGGGTGTCGCACGCCTTCCACTCACCGCTGATGGAGCCGGTGCTCGACGAATTTCGTGCCTTGGCCCGAGGGCTGGCCTATGCGGTTCCGCGCGTCCCGATCGTGACGAACGTGACGGGGAAACCGGCCGCGGCGGACGAGGTGTGCGACCCCGAGTACTNGGTGCGGCACGTGCGGGCGACCGTACGGTTCTGCGACGGCATCCGCCTCCTGGAAGCCGAAGGCGTCACCAGATTCCTGGAACTCGGCCCGGACGGGGCGCTGTCCGCCCTGGGACAGGACTGCCTGACCGGCGACCGCGCCGCCGTCTTCGTTCCGCTGCTGCACCGTTACCGTGGCGAGGCTCGGCAGACGGCCACCGCCGTCGCATCCGCGTACGCCCACGGCGCCCCTGTGTCGTGGGCGAAGTTCTTCGCCGCAAGCGGCGCACGCCGCGTCCCCCTGCCGACATACGCCTTCCAGCGGCAGCGCTACTGGACCGACGCCCGCACGGTGACCGATGCCCGCACGGTGACCGATGCCCGCACGGTGACCGATGCCCGCACGGTGACCGGCGGCCTGGCTCGCGCAATCGGACAGGCTCCGGCCGAACACCCGCTGCTGGGCGCGGTCGTCGAACTACCGGACGGCGGCGTCCTGATGACCGGCCACCTGTCCCCAGGTACGCAGCCGTGGCTGGCCGACCACGTCGTCCAGGGCATGGTGGTACTGCCCGGCACCGTGTTCGTGGAGCTGGCGATCCGAGCCGGTGAGGAAGTCGGTTGCGGGCACCTCGCGGAACTGACCCTCGAATCCCTGCTGGTGCTGCCCGAGGACGGCGGCGTGCGCGTTCAGGTCTCCGTCGGCGTCGAGGACGCCGCGGGCAGACGTCCCGTCACCGTCCACGCCCGCGCCGAGGACACCGCGCCGTGGGCGCGCCACGCCGGCGGATTCCTCACCGCGCAGCAGCGGGAACCGGCGCCCGTGTCCACGACCTGGCCGCCGCCGGACGCGACGCCCATCGATCTGACGGACCGTTACGACGAACTCGCCCGGCAGGGATTCGACTACGGCCCGGCCTTCCGCGGCCTGCGGGCGGCGTGGGCCCACGGTGACACGATCTTCGCCGAAGTCGGCCTGCCGCAGGCCGAACAGGACTCCGGCGCGCGCTTCGGCGTCCACCCCGCCCTGCTCGACGCCGCCCTCCACACGATCGGTCTCGCCGGCCCGACCGCCGACCGCCCCATGCTGCCGTTCGCCTGGTCCGGCGTGACCGCGTACCTGACCGGTGCGCCGATGCTGCGCGTGCGGATCGCGCCGGCCGGCGGCGGGAACGGTGAGAACGGTGGGAACGATGAGAACGCGGTCAGCCTGACCGCGTACTCCCCGAGCGGCCAGCTCGTCCTTTGCGCCGACTCGTTGACATTGCGTCCGATCTCCGCAGCGACCCTGACGGTCCGTCAGAAGCACATGTTCCAGGTCGACTGGATTCCCTGGACGGCGAGGCAGATGCCGCCCGCGATCGGTGACTGTGCGGTTCTCGGGCCGGACGTCCTCGGGCTGGCCGCGGCGATTGCGGACGCGGGCGGCGCCGTGCGCCCGTACGAGCAGGGCGTGGCGCCGGCGGTCGTGTTCACCCCCTGCGTCACACCGCACCCGTCCACGGCGGACGTGGCGGGTGCGGCGCGGGAGGCCGCGGACCGAGTGCTCGCCTCGGCCCAGTTCTGGGTGACCGACGAACGCCTCGCCCGCGCCCGGCTCGTCCTGGTTACCCGTGGTGCCATCGCGACGGCAGCGCGGGAGAACATCGCGGACCTGGTCCAGTCACCGGTGTGGGGNGTCATCCGGACGGCGCAGCTGGAGTATCCCGAGCGATTCGTCCTGCTGGACGTTGACGACCACGCCATCCCGATGTCGGCGGTGCTCGCCGCCGTAGGCGCCGGACAGTCGCAGCTGGCGGTGCGTGAAGGCCGGATCCTCGTCCCCCGACTGGCGCGGGCCGCGTCTGTCGAGCCGACCGCCCCGGCCCTGTCGGTCGGCGACGGCACGGTTCTGATCACTGGCGGCACCGGAGGCATCGGCCGACACGTTGCCCGGCACCTGGTGGCCGAGCATGGCGTGCGGCACCTGCTGCTGACCGGCCGTCGGGGCATCGCCGCCCCCGGTGCCGCCGATCTGCGTGCGGAACTGACCGCGCTCGGCGCCCGCGTGACCGTGGCCGCGTGCGATGTCGGCGACCGTGAGGCGTTGCGGCGGCTGCTCTCGCAGGTACCGGACACGACCCCGCTACGCGCGGTCGTCCACACGGCCGGCATTGTGGACGACGGCATCCTCACCGCACTGACCCCCCGGCGCATGGCCGACGTGCTGCGGCCCAAGGCCGACGCGGCATGGCACCTGCACGAGCTCACCCGCGACCTGGACCTGTCGGCCTTCGTCCTGTTCTCCTCCGGCGGCGGCACGCTCGGCGCCCCCGGACAGGCCAACTACGCGGCGGCCAACACGTTCCTGGACGCCCTGGCGCACTACCGCGCCGCACGGGGACTTCCCGCCGTCTCGCTGGCCTGGGGCATGTGGTCCGACGGCGGCATGACCGCCGGCCTCGGCGGAACCGACGTGATCCGGATGGCGCGCACCGGCGTGCTCGGGCTGGCCACGCCGGACGCGCTGGCCCTGTTGGACCGCGCGCTGCGTTCGGACCGGCCGACGTGGGTGCCGATGCGCATGGACCTCGCGACGGTGCGTTCCGGCCCGGATGGCGTCCCCACGTTGCTGCGCGAGCTGGTCCGCACGCCGGCGAGGCGTCGCTTCGACGCGGGCGACACCGACACCCAGCGGTCGCGGCTGGCGCAGCTGACCGGCAAGGACCTCGACGAGGCTCTGCTGGACCTCGTGTGCCGGACCGCGGCCTTCGTGCTGGGCCACGAGCGGCCGGACGCGATCGACCCCGACAGGGGCTTCGTCGATCTCGGTTTCGACTCGCTCACCGCGATCGAGTGCCGCAACCAGCTCGCCGCCGCCACCGGACAGCGCCTGCCCGCCACCCTGATCTTCGACTACCCCTCGGCCACGGCCCTGGCCGAGCGTCTGCGGCTCGGCCTGGCCGTGGACGAGACGGCGGGACCGGCGCGCTCGGTCGAGGAACACCTCACAGCCCTGGAGTCCGCACTGGCCGCGACGCGGCCGGACGGCGCCGACCTGTCCCGCATCGGTGAACGCCTGCGGCTGCTGGCCACCGTCTGGACCGATGCCCGCCAGGCCGCCAGCCATGACGACGACCTTCGCACTGTCACGGCGGACGAACTCTTCGACATCCTCGACGGCGAACTTGGACCGTCCTGACGCACGCCGAAAGCAAGGAGATCGAGATGACTCAGAGCGCCGTCGAGACGACACCGGTACCGGGTTGGCTGCTCGACATCTACCATGACATCGACACCCAGCAGTTCAGCGCCGGTTTCGCCTGCTACGCCGACGATGCCGAGATGTATTTCGGCACAACACACATCCGCGGGGTTGATGCGATCAGGGCGTTCCTGCGCGAGCTCGACACCCCGCTGACCACTCTNCACACCGTGTTCGAGTTCTGGGATCTGGGTGGAGTAAAGATTGTCCGAGGTGAGGCCCTCATCGCCGAGAAGGTCGCGCCGGAGAACGTGTCGACCATGCCCTTCGTTCATTTGTTCTACATGTCTGACGTCGACCCTGCCCTCGTGTGCGTGCACCGGGCCGTTGTCGGCCCGGCGGACACCGACGAATTGACGTGACCGGGCTATTCTTTATAGCTCCCGGGGGTGGTGAACGCGGCCTCACAGTGAGCCTTTCCCGGTAACCGTCCGGTACGCTTCGTGATTCACGGCGATGTGGCCGCGGTGTGGTGGTCAGGTGGTACGGCGGTGCTCGGTGTGGAGGATCACGAGGGTGGCGGCGGCGACCACTTCCCGCTCCTGGCGACCGGCACCGGGAGATCCCCGGCCTGGACTCGTGTCCTCCGATGGACGGGGCTGGNTTGTGGTCGGTGCTGCCGGCCAGCCAGCAGGCGGCGACGGATGTGATCCCTGCCAGGGGCTGGCCGCCGGTCGCCCGAAGAGCCTCGCCTCTGAGCCGAGATCGCCACGTGACGGCTGGCTGCTCGTAGCGCCTCACACACCGGACTCCTTGTCTCCCGTGCGCCAGTGGAGATCCAGGCCGATGGGTGAAACGTGCTCGACATCACCTCCAAGGCGTGCACAGAGAGACATGGCGCACCTACGGATTCCGACCGGCGCGCTATCGGTGTTAATGAGCCGTTGACATCTCCGGATAAGGCGTCATTAGAGCGTTAGTATCGCTGGCCGGCCAGCGCNGACAGCTCCATACTTGCGGCTGCCGCCGGATGGGCGGGACGTATGGGAATGGGTGAGCGGGGGTCCGACATTGTCAGCCTTGTCGGTTGACGCGGGACGACTTCCTGCAGTGTCGTGGCCACGAGTATCGCGGCGTCCTCCACGGTGCGCGGAGCTATTTCCGGAGGCTGGGAGTATGGTCTCCCGCGGATTTTCTCCAGGCGTGGCCGCCAATTCCGATATGATCGATCTTGAAAGTCAGGAGTTCTCGCGTGCGTGACATTGTCTTCGTACTGCTGACCCTCGCGGTCTTCGCAGTACTGGCGCTGGTCGTCAGGGCGGTGGAGAAGCTGTGAGCGCCGAGAACGTCGCGGGTCTCGTCATCGCCGTCGTCCTCACCGTCTTCCTGGTGGTGGCCCTGCTGTTTCCGGAGCGTTTCTANATGGGCACGAATGCCGCGGGCGTCGTCTTCATCGTCTCGATGGTGCTGGCCCTCGCGCTGACCTATCGACCGCTGGGCGACCACATGGCCCGGGTGTACACGAGCAGGAAGCACCTGCGGGTCGAACGGGGTATCTACCGGTTGGTCGGCGTGGACCCGGACGCCGAGCAGCGCTGGGTGGTGTACGCCCGCAGCGTGCTGGCGTTCTCGCTGGTCTCCATCCTGTTCCTCTATCTCTTCCAGCGTGTGCAGAACCACCTGCTGCTGGCGCTGGGATTTCCGGCGGTCAAGCCGGCGCTGGCCTGGAACACGGCGATCAGCTTCACCACCAACACGAACTGGCAGGCGTACTCCGGCGAGTCGACGATGGGCCATCTGGTCCAGATGGCCGGGCTGGGAGTGCAGAACTTCGTCTCCGCCGCGGTGGGTATCGCGGTGGTGATCGCGCTGGTGCGCGGGTTCGCCCGGAAGAACACCGACCAGCTCGGCAACTTCTGGGTCGACCTGGTCCGCACCATCGTGCGGATACTGCTGCCGATCTGCGTGCTGATGGCGATCGTGCTGATCGCCGGCGGCGCGATCCAGAACTTCCACGGAAACCGCTCCGTGACCACCCTGACCGGCGGCAGCCAGTCGATCACCGGCGGGCCGGTCGCCAGCCAGGAGGCCATCAAGGAACTGGGCACGAACGGGGGCGGCTTCTACAACGCCAACTCCGCGCACCCGTTCNAGAACCCCACCACGTGGACGAACTGGCTTGAGATCTACCTGCTGCTCGCGATCNGGTTCTCGTTGCCGCGGACCTTCGGGAAGATGGTCGGCAGCACCCGGCAGGGACTCGCGATCGTCGCGGTGATGGCGGTCCTCGCGCTGGGCAGCCTCGGGGCGAACGAGGCGTTCCAGGCGCTCCATCACGGTACGGTGCCGACGGCGGTCGGGGCGNCTCGGGAGGGTACGGAGACCCGGTTCGGCGTTCCGGACTCGGCGCTGTTCGCCACGGGCACCACGCTGACGTCGACCGGCGCGGTGGACTCGTTCCACGACTCGTACACCAGCCTCGGCGGGGCGACGCTGCTGTTCAACATGATGCTGGGCGAGGTCGCGCCCGGTGGGACGGGATCGGGTCTCTACGGAATGCTGGTCCTCGCCGTGGTCACGGTCTTCGTCGCGGGACTGATGATCGGACGAACACCGGAATACCTCGGGAAGAAGATCGGCAGTCGAGAAATAAAGTTCGCCTCGCTCTACTTCCTGACGACGCCGACGATTGTGCTGGTCGGCACGGGTGTGGCGATGGCTCTGCCGGGTGAACGGGCGGGGATGTTGAACTCGGGCGCGCACGGCCTGTCCGAGGTGCTCTACGCGTTCACCTCCGCCGGCAACAACAACGGGTCGGCATTCGCCGGCATCACGGTGAACACCGACTGGTACAACACCGCGCTCGGGCTCGCGATGGCGTTCGGACGCTTCCTTCCGATGATCTTCGTCCTGGGTCTGGCCGGGTCGCTGGCCCGCCAGCAGCCGGTGCCCGCGACGGCCGGGACGTTGCCGACCCACCGGCCGCAGTTCGCCGGCATGCTGGTCGGCGTCACCGTGATCATCGTCGCCCTCACCTATTTCCCGGCGCTCGCGCTCGGCCCGCTCGCGGAAGGGTTGCACTAGATGTCCACCACGACCATGGCGCAGGCGCCGGCGCCCGCGCCGAACCCGCCGGCGGCTCCACGTCGGGTCTCCGGCGGCCTGCTCGATCCGAAGATGCTGTGGCGGTCGACCCCGGACGCGCTGCGCAAGCTGGACCCGCGCACGCTGTGGCACAACCCGGTCATGTTCATCGTGGAGGTCGGCGCGGTCTTCACGACCGTGCTGGCGATTCGGGACGAGTCCGCGTTCGCCTGGCTGATCGTCGTCTGGCTGTGGCTGACCGTGTTGTTCGCCAATCTCGCCGAAGCCGTCGCCGAGGGTCGCGGCAAGGCCCAGGCGGACGCGCTGCGCCGCACCAAGACCGACACGGTCGCCCGCCGGCTCGCCTCCTGGCAGCCCGGACAGACCGTGGACCCGGCCCTGGTCGAGCCGGTTCCCGCACCCCGGCTGGCGCAGGGCGACCTCGTGGTAGTCGAGGCGGGCGAGTTCATCCCCGGCGACGGCGACGTCGTCGAGGGGATAGCCAGCGTCGACGAGTCGGCCATCACCGGCGAGTCGGCACCGGTGATCCGCGAGTCCGGCGGCGACCGCAGCTCGGTGACCGGCGGCACCCGGGTGCTGTCCGATCAGATCATCGTCAGGATCACGCAGAAGCCGGGCGAGAGCTTCATCGACCGGATGATCGCGCTGGTGGAGGGGGCGAACCGGCAGAAGACCCCCAACGAGATCGCACTCAACATCCTGCTCTCAGCGCTGACGATCATCTTCCTGCTCGCGGTCGCGACCCTGCAGCCGCTCGCGATCTTTTCCAAGGCGCAGTTGCCGGGGGTGCCGGACACCGAGGCCCTCAACGGTGACGGCGTGACCGGAATCGTGATGGTCTCGCTGCTGGTCTGCCTCATCCCGACGACGATCGGCGCGCTGCTGTCCGCGATCGGCATCGCCGGCATGGACCGCCTCGTCCAGCGAAACGTGCTGGCCATGAGCGGGCGGGCGGTCGAGGCGGCCGGCGACGTGAACACCCTCCTGCTTGACAAGACCGGAACGATCACCATCGGGAACCGGGAGGCGCGAGCCTTCATCCCGGTCGGCGGCACCTCCGAGCAGCGGCTGGCCAGCGCGGCCCAGCTGTCCTCGCTCGCGGACGAGACCCCCGAGGGCCGCTCCATCGTCGTCCACGCGAAGAGCACCTACGGCCTGCGCGAACGTGGCCCGGGTGAGCTCCTCCACGCGCGTTTCGTGCCCTTCACCGCCCAGACCCGGATGTCCGGGGTCGATCTCGACGCCTACGGCGGGGACCCTGCCCGGCTGGTGCGCAAGGGCGCCGCGAGTGCCGTGATCAACTGGGCTCGTGAGCTGGGCGGCGTGATCCCCGCCGACCTCGGGGAGACCGTCGACGGCATCTCGGCGTCCGGCGGCACCCCCCTGGTCGTCGCCGAGTCGGTCGAGGGCACGGCCCGCGTCCTCGGCGTCATCCAGCTCAAGGACATCGTCAAGTCCGGCATGCGCGAGCGGTTCGACGAGATGCGCNGGATGGGCATCCGCACCGTGATGATCACAGGGGACAACCCGCTGACCGCCCGGTCGATCGCCGAGGAGGCGGGGGTCGACGACTTCCTCGCGGAGGCCACGCCCGAGGNCAAGATGGCGCTGATCAAACGGGAGCAGGNGGGCGGCAAGCTCGTCGCGATGACCGGCGACGGCACCAACGACGCCCCCGCGCTCGCCCAGGCCGACGTCGGGGTGGCGATGAACACGGGCACGTCGGCCGCCAAGGAGGCCGGCAACATGGTCGACCTCGACTCGAACCCGACCAAGCTCATCGAGATCGTCGAGATCGGTAAGCAGCTACTCATCACCCGCGGGGCGCTCACGACCTTCTCGATCGCGAACGACATCGCCAAGTACTTCGCGATCATCCCCGCGATGTTCGCGGCGATCTATCCCGGGCTGGACAAGCTCAACATCATGCGGCTACACAGCCCGGAGTCGGCGATCCTGTCGGCGGTCATCTTCAACGCCCTCGTCATCGTCGCCCTGATCCCGCTGGCGCTGCGCGGCGTCCGCTACACCCCGAGCAGCGCGGCCGCGATGCTGCGCCGCAACCTCTACATCTACGGCGTCGGCGGGCTGGTCATTCCGTTCATCGGGATCAAGCTCATCGACCTCGTCATCCAGTTCATTCCCGGAGCGCGGTGACATGCCATCAACCCGTCTTCCCTCCGTCGTGCGGCAGCATCTCGCCGCGTTCAGGGNACTGCTCGTCCTGACCGTGCTGACCGGAATCGCCTATCCGCTCCTCATCACGGGGGTCGCGCAGCTGCCCGGCCTGAAGGACAGGGCGAACGGTTCGCTGGTCAAGAACGCGGCCGGGCAGGTGGTCGGTTCGTCCGAGATCGGTCAGCTGTTCACCGACGACAAGGGCAACCCGATCCCGAAGTACTTCCAGTCCCGCCCGTCGGCTGCCGGGGACGGCTATGACCCGACGTCGACCTCGGCGTCGAACCTCGGCCCGGAGAGCATCGTCGACGNCTTCGACGACCCGGCCACCAAGGACACCGACGAGAGCAAGCAGAGCCTGCTCACCCAGGTCTGTGCCCGCAGCAAGGCGATCGGCGACACCGAGGGCGTCGATGGACGCCGGCCCTTCTGCACCGCGGCCGGCGTGGGTGCCGTCCTGTCGGTGTTCCGGACCGAAGGCACCACGGGTCCGATCACCCGGGTCGTCAGCATCAACGAGGAATGCCCTGCAACGCCGTTCATGGCCACCTATCAGGGAGTCAAGGTCGAGTGCGCCGAGTATGGCAAGGACTACTCGGCCGGCATCACCGTCCCGATCAAGGGCCNGGGGCGGGGGACGGGCAACCCGGTGCCACCTGACGCGGTCACCGCCTCGGGTAGCGGCCTCGACCCCGACATCTCCCCGGCCTACGCCTACCTCCAGGTGAACAGGGTCGCCAAGGCCCGCGGTCTCGATCCGGCCACGCTCCACCGCTTGGTCCACGACCGCATCGACGGTCGGGCGCTCGGCTTCATGGGCGAACCGACGGTGAACGTGCTCAACCTGAACAGGGCCCTCGACGCGACGTCCAGGTAGCTGTCGGGCCGAGTGGCCGGTGCACGGACCAGGACCCCGTCCCGTGCACCGGTCGGCCACCTCCGCCGCGACCGCGACCGCGACCTCGACCCCGGCCTTGACCTCGAATCCGATCTTGACCTCGAATCCGACCTCACCCGTACCCTGCCTGGAGCCCTCATGACCGGTCGCCACGATGTCACCGGGAGATCGCGGTGAGCGCCTGGCTGCAGGCGGCTGTCGTGCTGGTCGTGCTCGCGGCGGTCCATGTGCCGCTCGGTGACCTGCTTGCCTGCGCCTTCACCTCGTCTCGGCATCTGCGGGCCGAGGCACTGCTCTACCGGGCGATGCGCGTCGATCCGGACGCCGACCAGCGCTGGTCCACCTACGCCGGCTGTGTGCTCGCGTTCTCCGGGATGTCGATCCTGCTGCTCTACGTGCTGCTTCGGGTGCAGGCGCACCTGCCGTTCGCGCTGGGCCATCACGGGATGCCGCCGGCGCAGGCGTGGAACACCGCGGTCTCCTTCGTCACCAACACCTCGTGGCAGTCCTACGCGGGGGAGGGGGCACTCGGGCACCTGACGCAGCTGGCCGGCATCACGGTGCACTCGTTCCTGTCCGCCGCGGTCGGTCTGACGGTGGCGCTGACGCTGATCCGCGGCCTGACCCGCAGCCGGACGGACCGGGTCGGCAACTTCTGGTGCGATCTGGTCCGCGGGGTCGTGCGGGTGCTCCTGCCGCTGTCCGCGGTGTTCGCCGTCGTGCTGCTGGCCGGCGGCGCGGTGCAGAACCTGCACGGATTCCACACGGTGCCGACGCTGGCCGGTCATACTCAGGCCGTTCCCGGTGGCCCGGTCGCCTCCCAGGAGGCGATCAAACTGATGAGCGGCGACGGCGGCGGCTTCTACAACGTCAACTCGGCACATCCGTTCGAGAACCCGAAGGCCTGGACGAACGTCGTCGAGATCATTTTGATGCTGCTCATCCCGTCGGCGATTCCCCGGATGTACGGGCGGATGGTGCGCGACACCCGTCAGGGCTGGCTGCTCCTCGGCGTCGTCGCGGTGCTNTTCACTGCCTCGTTGGCGCTGCTTTCCTGGACCGAGGCGGCGCACCACGGCACCGTCCCGCAGGCCGTCGGCGCCAGTCTGGAAGGCAAGGAGACCCGGTTCGGGCCCGCCGGCACGGCCCTGTTCGCGAATGCCTCGACCGCCAGCGCGGACGGCGCCGTGAACGGCAGCCACGACTNGCTCACCGCCTACGGCGGGGGCGTGACCCTGGTGAACATGCTGCTGGGCGAGGTGAGCCCGGGTGGGGTCGGCTCCGGCCTGTACGGACTCGTCTCGCTCGCGCTGGTGGCCGTCTTCCTCGGCGGCCTCATGATCGGGCGGACACCCGAGTACCTGGGTAAGCAGATCCGAGCGTCGGAGATCCGGCTGGTGGCGCTGATCACCCTCGCGACCCCGGTCGCCGTCCTGGTCGGCACCGGTCTGACGCTGGGTCTGCCGACTCCCCGACGCTCGTTCCTGAACACCGGCGCGCACGGGCTGAGCGAGGGCCTCTACGCGTTCACTTCGGCCGGGAACACCAACGGCAGCGCCTTCGCCGGACTGTCCGCCAACACCGACTTCTACAATGTCGGCCTGGCGCTGGCGATGCTCGTCGGCCGCTACCTGACGATGATCCTCGTCATCGCCCTGGCCGGTTCGCTGGCCCGGCAGAGCCCCGCGTCCGTGACCCGCGGGACGCTGCCGACCCACACACCGATGTTCGCCGCGCTCACCGCCGCCGTGGCGATTCTCGTCGTCGCGATCACCTACCTGCCCGCCCTCGCTCTCGGACCCCTCGCGGAAGGCGGGACATGACCCGGGGCCGGCTACGCGTGTACCTCGGGGCCGCGCCCGGGGTGGGAAAGACCTACGCGATGCTGGCCGAAGCCCATCGACGGGCCCGACGCGGCGCCGACGTTGTTGTCGGCTTCGTGGAGACCCACGGCAGGACGCACACCGCCGAACTCCTCGACGGCCTTGAGGTGATCCCGCGACGCACGCTGGCCTACCGGGACGGGACGTTCTCCGAGATGGACGTGGACGCGGTCCTCGCCCGCCGCCCGCAGGTCGCCCTCGTCGACGAGCTCGCCCACACCACCGTCCCCGGCAGCCGGAACGCCAAGCGCTGGCAGGACGTGGAGGAGCTGCTCGCCGCCGGGATCGACGTGCTGTCGACCGTCAACATCCAGCACCTGGAATCACTGAACGACGTCGTCGAGACGGTGACCGGGATCCGGCAGCAGGAAACCGTCCCCGACGACGTCGTGCGCCGTGCCGACCAGATCGAGCTGGTCGACATGAGTCCGGAGGCGCTGCGGCGCCGGTTGGCACACGGCAACGTGTACCCCTCGGACAGGATCGACGCCGCGCTCGGCAACTACTTCCGGGTCGGGAACCTCACCGCGCTGCGCGAGCTGGCGCTGCTGTGGGTGGCGGGCAAGGTGGACGAGCAGCTGGCGGACTACCGCAGCCAGCATGGCATCTCCCGGCGGTGGGAGGCCCGGGAACGGGTCGTCGTCGCGCTGACCGGCGGCCGCGAAGGGGAAACCCTCATCCGGCGCGCCGCGCGCATCGCCGCCGCGGCGGCCGGCGGGGAGCTGGTCGCCGTCCACGTCACCCGCAGCGACGGGCTGCTGCCCGCCGATGCCGGGGCGTTGCAGCATCAACGCGAACTGGCCGAAAGCCTCGGCGGCAGCTACCACCAGGTCGTCGGCCAGAGTGTTCCCGACGCACTTCTCGACTTCGCCCGCGGCGTCAATGCCAGTCAGCTCATCCTCGGCGTGAGCCGGCGAACCTGGCTGGGGACTCTGTTCGGTGGGCGGGGCGTGGCCGCGGAGGTCGCCCGCCGCGCCGAGGAGATCGACGTCCACATGGTGTCGCACGAGGCGGCCGGCAAGGGACGCCGACTGTCCGAGATCGGCAGTCATCTGACCCTGCGTCGCCGGCTTGCCGGGGTCGCGCTGGCCGGTGCCGGTCTGCCAGCCCTGAGCGCGGTCCTGACCCAGCTCCGAGGGAGCCTGGGTCTGGCCAGCGACCTGCTGCTGTACCAGCTGGTGATACTCGCCGTCGCTCTCGTCGGCGGGCTCTACCCCGCGGTGGTCTGCGCGGTCGGCGCGGGCCTGCTCGCCGACTGGTTGTTCATCCCACCTGTGCACTCGCTGTTCGTCCGCAGTGCGGAGAACGTCGTCGCGCTCACCGTCTTCCTCGTCATCGCCCTGGCCGTCAGCGGGGTCGTCGAGATCGCCGCCCGCCACATCGCCGAGGCCGCCCGGGCGCGGGCCGAGGCAGCGACCCTGGCGACCCTGTCGGGCAGCCTCGTCGCGGGGGAGGACGCCCTACCCGCCCTGCTCAACCGCGTCCGCGAGACCTTCGCCGTGACGTCGGCGACGCTGCTCGAGCGGCACGAGACCGCGTTGACCCACGCCTCGGACAGCTGGACCATCATCGGCGTGAGTGGATCACCGCCATGCCCGGAACCGGACGAGGCCGACACCGCGGTGCCGATCCGCCCGGACCTCACCCTGGCTGTGTCCGGCCGGGTGCTGCCCGCCGCGGACCGCCGCGTCCTCGCCNCGTTCGCTGCCCAGGCCGCCATCGCGCTGGAACACCGCCGGCTGTCGGCGCAGGCCGCGGACGCCGCCACCCTCGCCGCGACCAACCACGTCCGCGCCGGGCTACTCGCCGCCGTCAGCCACGACCTGCGCACCCCGCTGTCCGCGGCCAAGGCCGCTGTCTCCGGCCTGCGGTCCGCGGATGTCGAATGGACCCTGGCCGACCGGGCAGAGCTGCTCGCCACCGCCGAGGAGTCGCTGGATCGCCTCATCCGACTGGTGGAAAATCTGCTCGACGTGAGCCGGCTGCACGCCGGAGCACTCCAGATCTCCCCTGCGCCCGCCGGCCTCGACGACGTCGTCGCGCTCGCTCTCGACCAGCTCGGCGCGGCGGCCGGCACGGTACGGGTCCGGATTCCCGACGCCCTCCCCGAGGTGTCCGTCGACCCCGCTCTGCTCGAACGAGTGATCGCCAACCTGACGGCGAACGCGCTGCAGCACGCCCCGGCCGGTCAGCCTCCTCTCATCACCGCGAGCGCGATCGGAGACCGCGTCGAACTACGGGTCATCGACACGGGTCCGGGCATCCCGGAAAGTGACCGTGAGCGTGTCTTCATGCCGTTCCAGCGCCTCGGTGACCGGGACAACACGACCGGTGTGGGCCTCGGCCTCGCGCTGTCCCGTGGCGTCGTCGAAGCGATGGCCGGGACCCTCACCCCTGAGGAGACCCCCGGCGGGGGTCTCACCATGGTGCTCGCCCTGCCCACCGTCCCGGACCGTTCGAGTCGGCCGGAGTGAAAACCATGATCGTCAACCTCGGTGTCGCCCCATGACCCGGGTCCTCGTGGTCGATGACGACCCGCGGATCCTGCGGGCGCTCGGCATCACCCTGCAGGCCCGCGGTTACCAGGTCACCACCTCCACCCGCGGCCGCGCGGCCCTCGTCGCCGCGGCCGAGCTGGAGCCCGACATCATCCTGCTCGACCTCGGCCTGCCCGACCTCGACGGCACCGACGTCATCCATGCCCTGCGCGGTTGGACCGCCACCCCCATCGTCGTCCTGTCCGGCCGGGCCGGCAGCGACGACCAGATCGCCGCGCTCGACGCCGGCGCCGACGACTACGTCACCAAACCCTTCCGGGTCGACGAACTCCTCGCCCGGCTGCGCGCCGTCGCCCGTCGTACTCCGGTGCCGACCGAGCCGTGCGTTGTCGAGCTGGGCGACTATGTGATCGACCTGGATGCCCGGCGAGTCCGCCGCAATCCCGCCGCCGCGCACCAGTCGGGCGGCGGTGACCTGCGGCTCACCCCGACGGAGTGGCATCTACTCGACATCCTGCTTCGAAACCCCGAGAAGCTGCTCACCTACCGCCAGCTGCTTCCCCGCACCGGTGGACCCTCGCCCAAGGAACAGAGCCACTATCTACGCCAGTACATCGGCCGACTGCGCCGGAAGCTCGAACCGGACCCGGCCCGGCCGCGCCATCTCATCACCGAGCCCGGCGTGGGTTACCGGTTCCAACCGTGACGCTCGCCGGCGGCCGGGACCTCGGCGGCGGGCAGCGTCACCACCATGGTCAGGCCGCCGCCAGGGGTGTCCTCCGGTATCAGGGTGCCCCCCATCGCCTCGGTCAGACCGCGGNACAGCGCGAGACCCAGGCCGACGCCGATCTCGTTGTCCGTGTCGCCGAGTCGCTGGAACGGTGTGAACACCTGGTCACGATGCTCTCTTGGCAAGCCTGGTCCCCGGTCGACGACCCGCAGTTCGATCCGGTCGCCGAGCGCACTGGCCGCAATCAGCGGCGGTTGATCAGGGGGCGAGAAGCGGATCGCGTTGGCGACCAGGTTCGCCAGGACCCGCTCCAGCAGCGCCGGGTCGGCGTATGCGGAGGGGAGATCGTCAGAAACCTGCACCGCCACGCCGCGAGCCGCCGGCTCAAGGTCCTTCAACACGCCGGGAATCACGTCGTCCAGGCCGACGGGGCCGGGGAACACGCTGAGCCGCCCGGCCTGAAGCCGGCTCATGTCCAGCAGGTTCTCCACCAGCCGGGTGAGGCGNTCCAACGATTCATCCGTCAGGGCCAGCAGCTCNGTCCGCTCGTCGTCGGTCAATGTCACGTCGTCGCTGCGCAGGTTCGCGACGGCCGCCGAGGCCGAGGCGAGNGGGCTGCGCAGGTCGTGGCTGACGGCGGCAAGCAGGGCCGTGCGGGTGCGGTCCACCTCGGCGAGCGGCTTCGCCTCCGCCGCCTCCGCCGCCAGCCGGCGCTGCTCAAGCGCAACGGCTGCCTGCGCGGCGAAGGCGATGAGGACCCGGCGGTCCGCCGCCGCCAGCGGACGTCCCCGCAGCGCCAACGCGAGGCTCTCGCCCACCGGAAGGACCGTGTCGGCCTCCTCCGGTCGGCGGCACGGATCGGGGCCGACACCGTCGACCACCTGCCAACCGCCCCGGTCGGACTCCCCGCCCGGCGGGATCGGCCCGCGAACACCCTCGGTTGCGCGTTCGAGCAGCGCGACCGACGACATCCCGAACGCCTCCCGCACCCGCTCGAGCAGCNCCGGCAACGCCCGCTCGCCGCGCAGCACACTGCCGGCCAACGTCGAGAGCATCTCCGCCTCGCCGGATGCCCGAACTGCCTGGCTGGTCTGCCGGGCGGCAAGATCGACCACACCGCTCACCATCGCCGCGACCGCCAGGAACACCAGCAACGCGAGCAGGTTGTTGCGTTCCGCGATGGTGAGCTGATGCATCGGCGGGACCAAGTAGTAGTCCAACAACAACGAGCCGCCCACCGCGGCGAGCGACGCCGGCAGCAGGCCGCCCACCAGCGCGACCGCGACGACCACGACCAGGAAGGCCAGCGCGTCGCTGGTCAGGTTGAGCGTGGTCCGCGCGGCGGCGAGCAGGAGCGTCAGCAGCGGCAGGAGCACGACCGCGACCAGCACACCGGCGAGCCGCCTGCGAACGGTCAACCCGCGGGTCGGGCGAGGCAGCCGCCGTCCNCTCGCCACCTGCTCGTGGGTGACCGTGAGCACGTCGATCGGACCCGACATCGCGGTCGTGGTGACCCCGATGCCCGGATCCAGCATGTGCGCGAGCCGACCACGGCGGCTCGCGCCGAGGACCAGCAGCGTGGCGTTCTCCGCCCGGGCGAAGTCCAACAACGCCGTCGGAACGTCCTCCCCGACCACCTGGTGGTAGCTGCCGTTACCCAGACCCTCCAGCAGGGCCCGCTGCCTGGCCAAGTGCGCCGACGACGCGCCCGTCAGCCCGTCCGACCGGGTGACGTGGACGGCGAGCAGGTCCGCACCCTTCATCCGGTCCGCGATCCGCGCTGCCCGGCGGATCAGCGTCCCGCCCTCGGGACCGCCCGTCAGCGCGACGACCACCCGCTCCCGGGTCTCCCACAGCCCGGTGATCCCATGGTCGGCACGGTAACGATCGAGCTGGTCGTCTACCTTGTCCGCCAGCCACAGCAACGCCAACTCGCGCAGCGCGGTGAGGTTACCGACGCGGAAGTAGTTGCCGAGTGNGGCATCGATCTTCTCCGGGCTGTAGACGTTGCCGTGCGCCAGCCGGCGCCGCAACGCCTCCGGCGTCATGTCGACCAGTTCCACCTGCTCCGCGGCACGCACCACCGCGTCCGGCACGGTCTCCCGCTGCGCGACCCCTGTGATTGTCTCGACGACGTCGTTGAGTGACTCCAGATGCTGGATGTTCAACGTCGACAGCACGTCGATGCCCGCGTCCAACAGCTCGGCGACGTCCTGCCAACGTTTCTCGTTCCGGCCTTCCGGGACGTTCGTATGGGCCAGCTCGTCGATGAGTACCACCGCCGGCTTCCGCGCCACGATCGCNTCCACGTCCATCTCGCTGAACGTGGCGCCCCGGTACTGCACCGTCCGGCGCGGCACGACCTCCAGCCCGTCGACCAGTGCGGCGGTCCGTGGCCGGCCGTGGGTCTCGATCAGGCCGACGACCACATCCGTACCGCGGTNCCTACGTCGATGGGCCTCNCACAGCATGTCGAAAGTCTTGCCCACTCCCGGGGCCGCCCCGAGGTAGATCCGCAACCTGCCACGCGTCATACGGTCCAGTCTCCGCGCCCGAGCCGCTGGACACGAACCCACCGGCGCGAGACGAAACCAGCCGGACGGATGGCCGAACGGGCTGTCATGGAGCGGCTACCACCACCCTCGTCGCCTGGCCCACCGCAGCAGGCCGGCGGACATGGCCACCATCACCATCACCATCACCACCAGGACCGCCACCAGCGGCACGACCTTCGTGCGGTCGTTGACGATGANGTTCATCCCCGGATCGGTCGAGCAGGCCCGCGAGCGCCTCGACGGGATGCTCCTCGACACCCCCGCCGACAATCAGCCGAACATCCATCGACATCTCTCCCTTCCGGCACCCACCGGCGGGAGCGGTACTGACTGTCGTCTTCGCGTGTGTGGCGGTGGTTGGTATGGAACTGGGTGAGATGGACCGGGTGTGGACGGTTCTCGCCCGCGACACCGGCCTGCGAGCCGGGCAGGGAGAGCTCAGGGAGAGCCCCCGGGGAAGTCTTCCGCCGATCGCAAGGACGCCTGCGTCAAAGAGCTGTGATTATGCGCCGTCAGGGCGTCAACGTGCCGTGAGGTCCCGCCCACCATGCCGGCCGAGGGAGCAAGGTGGACTAGATCTGCTCTGGTGTATGCGCCCGGGAGACACAACCACCGTCGACCGGCCGTCGGGACAGGCAGCAGAAACTCGATGCCCGGAGGTCATGGTGCCGAGGTCAGCACGGCGGGGTCAGGAATGTCGGTCATTGATCCTGCCCTGGGAGTTCGCGTTCTTTGTCGGCTTCTCCGGTCTCCTGGCCCTTGCCGCCATCTTCGTCTCGTTCCCGCCCGGCTCACCGGTTGGGATCGGGGTCCTGCTCGCCTTCACCGCCGCAACGGGATGGTGGACCACCATCCCAGCCGGCTGCTCGGTCGGTGCCATGGCCTGGCCGTTCTATCTGGGATTCGTCATCCATACCGAGGGTGACCTCGGTGTTCACCGACCAGCCGACCTCCTTGTCCTCGCCGCGCTGGCCGCCGTGGGCGCCGGCGCCGCCGCGCTCCGCGCGTTGCTGAGCCGGCGATCGGGAACCAGGTGGGCGAGCCGTGCAATCTCGGAGCCGGCTCAGCCCGAAATGCTGATGATTTTGATCGTTCCGGCTTCCTCCCAGGGATTGCCGGGACGATCTACCCAGGTACCGGACACGTCTGCGACAGCGTTGCCCGTCCCCTCGTCCGCATCGTTGTCCCCGACGGACACGCGACCACATCGAGGCCCCTGCCATCCGACGATTACCCGGTGAACATCGTCATGCGGTCGACCGAACGGGTCAGCCACCTGCTCATCGGAGCCACGCCGACGGTGTGAGGCAGCACGGCCACTCTCGATCACTCCCATTCTCACCGCGACCAACGCGTCGACGGCTTCCTGGCGACTCGCGGGCAGCACGGGCACCTGGTCCCGCACCGTCGGACAGGCAACAGGCTGCCGTGACATGAGCGCCGTCAGCGGTGTGTTAGAAACGGCCCGATCTCCGTTAGCATTCCGTCAATGATCGCGAATTCCGGGGTCTGGTGCGGTTGACTCTGAGGTCAGTCAGAGACAATCGTCGACGTGAGGGCGTTTGCCATGGACACCAAGGTTCGGGTGCCGCCCCGTTCTGGCCGGNCCCACCCGACGGTCCGTCGGTGACATTCTCGCCAACCACCCGGATCGTCTCAGCCCCGTGGGGCCGGCACGCTGATCCAGGTGTCCGGCGGCTGGTGCGCGGTGCGAGGGGATGGGGCTCACGTGAGTCGTCTGCTGTTCGTTGAGGACGAGCCGCAGCTGTTGCGGGCAATGCGAATCACTCTGCGTTCCCAGGGATTCGAGGTACATACGGCGGCAGATGGCCGTCATGCCCTGTCGGAGGCGGCCGCCTGGCCCCCCGACCTGGTCGTACTAGACCTCGGCCTGCCCGATATGGACGGAGTTGAGGTTATCCGCGGACTGCGGGGGTGGAGCGGCGTCCCGATCATCGTGCTGTCCGGCCGGGTCTCGGGTCAAGACAAGGTGGCAGCGCTCGACGCGGGTGCCGACGACTACGTGACGAAGCCGTTCTCGATCGGCGAGCTGCTGGCACGAATTCGGGCCGTGACGCGTCGTGCGGCCGGCGCGGAATCGGTGCCGGTTGNCGAGCTGGGTCGGTACCGGATCGACCTCGCGGAAAGAAGGATCAGTCTGCGAGACGGTATCGGGGATGTCTCCCCGGAGGGGCCGGCGGTGGCCGGAGACGGGCCGGCCGGTCTGCGTCTCACTCCGACGGAATGGCGATTGTTGGAAGCCCTTGCCTGCCGTCCCGGCAGGCTCGTCAGTCACCGACAGCTTGTGCGGCAGGTGTGGGGACCTGGAATAGCCGAGGACAGCTCCTCCCTTCGACTTTATATCAACAAGTTGCGCCGCAAGCTCGAACCCGATCCTGCCCGGCCCCGTTACCTGACCACCGAACCCGGCATGGGTTACCGCTACCAGCCGTGACCGTCATCGGCTAGATCTCGATGTGTGAGCCCATGATGACGGTGCGGTCGCCCGGGAGGCCGAAGTGTTGGGCGGCGTCTGCGGTGATGTGGGACGTGGCGATAAACAGCCGTTTGCGCCAGCGGGCCATGGTCGGCGTGTCCCCGGTCCTGAGCTCGATCTTGGACAGATAGAAGGACGCGTGGTCCAGGTCCAGCCGGCCCTCGGTGGTGTCCGGGTCGAGCATCCGCAGAGCGCCCAGCACGTCCGGTTTCTCCATGTAGCCGAACCGGGCGGTGACGTGGCTGATGCCATCGTCGGCGTAGCCGAGGTCGTCCACGGCGATCCGCTGGTTCGCGGGGGCGCGAGGCACCGGCAGGGTCTCGACGGACAGGATCAGTACATGGTCGTGGCGCACGTGGTTGTGCTCGACGTTGGCCCGCAGCGCCAGCGGCGCGGTCTGCTTGCCCCGGTTGAGGAACACCGCCGTGCCCCGCACCCGAACCGCGCGGAACGTGTTGGTGCGCAGGTGGTCGACGAACTCGCGCAGCGATCCCTCGCGCCGTTGCCGCTGCGCGGTGACGATCTGTCGGCCGCGCTGCCAGGTCGTCATGACCGTGAACGCCGTCAGGGCGATGAGCAGCGGCAGCCACGCGCCGTGGACGAGTTTGGTCAGGTTGGCCGCGACGAACAGGAGATCGACCGACAGCAGCACGCTCGCCCCCAGTCCGAGCAGCCATCCCGGCGTGTGCCACTTCCACCGGGCGAGGTAGAAGAACATCAGGGTGGTGATGGTGATGGTCCCCGTCACCGCCATGCCGAACGCGAACGCGAGGGCCGCGGAGCTGCGGAAGGCGAAGACCAGGGTGAGTACCGAGATCATCAGTAGCCAGTTGATCCACGGGACGTAGACCTGCCCGATCNTGGACTCCGAGGTGTGAGTGACCCGCAGCCGAGGCAGGTAGCCGAGTTCCGCAGCCTGGGAGGCGACCGAGTAGGCCCCGGTGATCACCGCCTGGGAAGCGATCACGGTTGCGGCGGTGGCCANCAGGACGAGGGGCAGCCGCGCCCATCCTGGTGCCAGGAGGAAGAACGGGCTGCTGACGGTGTTCGGGTTTCCCAGGATCAGCGCCCCCTGACCAAGGTAGCTGAGCGCACACGCGGGAAAAACCAGGAACAGCCAGGCCCGGCTGATCGCCGGGCGACCGAAGTGCCCCATGTCGGCGTACAACGCCTCGGCGCCGGTGACCGCCAGCACGACCGCCGCGAGAGCGAAGAACGCGGTACCGAAATGGTGGACCAGGAAACTGCCCGCACAGGTTGGCGACAGTGCCCGGAGGATGGCCGGGTGCCGGACGATGCCGGACACCCCGAACGCGCCGATGGCGACAAACCACACGATCATCACGGGTCCGAATATCCGGCCGACCGCGGCGGTGCCCCACCGCTGCACGAGGAACAGCACCACAATGATCACTGCGGTGATCGGCACAACCACCTCCTTCAGTGACGGACGCAGCACCTTGACGCCCTCCACGGCGGACAGCACCGAAATGGCCGGAGTGATCATGCTGTCGCCGAAGAACAGCGCCGCGCCGAAAAGGCCCAGGGCGGCCAGTACCGCGGTGGTCCGCGGGCCCCGTTGCGTTCCTAGCCGGCGCAGCAGGGTGATCAGCGCCATGATGCCGCCCTCGCCGTCGTTGTCGGCGCNCATCGCCAGCAGCACATAGGTGACCGTCACAATGATCATCACTGACCAGAACACCAGGGACACCACGCCGAACACGTTGTCCGTACCGACGGGGACGGGATGTGGGTCGCTCGGGTTGAACACGGTCTGCAGGGTGTAGATCGGGCTGGTTCCGATGTCGCCGAACACGACACCGAGCGCGCCGACGACCAGCGCGAGCCGCACCACCTCACGCGACTGCGGACCGTGGGGCGCCGACGTCACCGCCGATCCGGCGGGCGGTGCCGTCCGCCGCTGCCGATCCGTCACGACACCCCTCCCGAGCACCTGCGACCGCACGCCGGAAGCCCAGCGCCCCCACCGGACAGTACCGCCGTGACCTCGACGACCCCCGAGTGGAGTCCACGGACATCGTGTACTGAGTGTGCTGGTCCAGCAACTCGCCGGAGTGGCGGTCCGTGACGTAAAGCGACCACCGCGTGATCCTTTTCGAGAACAGCGAAGAACTCGAGGAAGAGGAGGAAACGCGATGGCCGTGCGTCCGACTGCGACTGACGCCGAGAGGTTCGGTAGGGCCCTCCTGCGCGGAGCCGGAGGTGTTCGGGCGACACTGTTGCATTACGGGGAAGCTGGACATGCCAGCGGCTGGGGCGAGCGCCGGTCAAACGGCTGCGGCGAGTTCGGTGAACGCGGCTGCCAGTCGCAGCGGCGGGTGGGCGTCGATGGCGAGTTCATAGTGGCCGCGGCGGATGTTCTGGATCAGGGCGTGTCCGGCGCTGACGGTCTGGACCGAGCGCAGCCGTTTCAGCCCGCGCCTAGGCCGCAGCCGTGCTTTCAACCGGCCGTGGTCGGCTTCGATCCGGTTGTTCTCCCGGGCGGCGTCGACGTGGCAGGCCTTCGGGAGCAGCTCGTCGAGGACCCGCGGGTAAACGGCGGCCTTGTCGGTGGTGACCTCGACCGGTCGAGGGCCATGAGACAGCGCCCGGGTGAAGAAGCGGCGGGCGGCGGTGTGGTCGCGTCGTTCGCTGGCGAAGACGTCGATGACCTGTCCGTGCTGGTCAACGGCACGGTACAGGTAGGTCCAGCGGCCGGCGACCTTCACATACGTCTCATCCACGAACCACCTGTCGTCCGGCCGATGCCGACACGGCCTGGCCGCCTCGGCAAGCAGGGGTACGAAGCGCTGCACCCACCGGTAGACAGTCACGTGATCAACTTCGAGGCCGCGTTCCGCGAGCAGCTCCTCGACATCCCGGTACGACAACGCGAACCGCAGATACCACCGCACCGCCAGGACGATCACCTCCGGCGGGAACCGGAACCCCNCGAACTCCGACACCGGAACCGGCGGACAGCCACGACGTCGACGCATCCCTCGATCATGACCGATCGACGGCCGCTGGACAGCGGACTCCGCCGATGCAACAGAGCCGTGGTGACCGGGTGGTAGCCGAGGGCCTGAGCAACGACCGGGGCCGGTGCTNGCAGGACGAGTTGGCGAAGCGCGGCGGTGCGTGCGGCCTGGTTCGGGATCCCAAGCGCGCGGATGTGGTCGAGNAGGCTGCCAGGGTGTATCGGTTGGCCGGCGCGGCGGCCGGGGAACAGCCAGCGGCTGTCTGGGTTCGTGGCGGTGTTCATGTTGCTCCGCTGGGCTGCGGCGGCCAGGAGGAGCGCGGCGAACGGTTTGGGCACCGGGACGGGCGGGTCGCCGAGCCGCAGCAGGACCTCGTCGCCGTCGTGGGTGATGTCGTCGATGGTGAGGCGCACAATCCGGCTGGCGGGCTGGGCGTAGAGCAGCATCAGGCAGGCCGCCGCGCGGGTCGCGGCCGACCCGGTCACGCTGGTCAGGACGGCTTTCACCAGGTCGAGGCGGGCGCGCTGGGTGAGCGGCTCGGCGCGCGGGATCCGAAGGTGGGGCAGGTCTCGGCGGGGCAGCTGGCCGCTGCTCATCGCCCAGGTCAGGAACGCCCGCAGGGAGCGTTTCGCGTGGTCGAGGTGGGTGGCGTGCCAGTCGTCGACGTCAGCCTGGGTCACGGCCTCCGGGGTCCGACCGCGCTCATCAACCCAGGCCAGGAAGAGCCGGGCCTGGGTGAACTGCTCGGCCGCCGCCCTGCGGATGTGCGTGGTCAGCGGGCGCGCCGCCGCCCGGCGACGGAGCCGGGGAAGCTGCGACCAGGTCGCGAACTGGCNCAGCAACCGGGCGTGGGGCTGGCCGTCGAGCTCGGCCAACTGGCGGTGGAGCCAGGTCTCGTGGTGCAACAGCTGCTTGGCGCCCCTGACAGTCACGGCCTGTGCCTGGATCCGGGGTGGACGGGGTCGCGGCCGCCGGCGGAGGGTCGCGCCGGCGCGACCGGGGCCGCGACCCGGTGTGGCCGGGATGAGCTGGATTGCCGGGTCCGGGTCGCGGGTCGCGGCGGGCTGGCGGTGTCGCCGGGCCGGGCGCCAGGGGGCGGCCCAGGGCCGGGGATGGCCGCGACCCGTGACCTCCCCGGCGGGCCGGAGCGTCCCGGCCGGCCCGGCGGAATGCGCGGCGATCCTGGTCCCGCCGGGCCCGGGCGGTGTGCACCATGGCGGCGCCGGTGAGGTCCTGGCGGTCGCGCCCGGTGGCATCTGGGCCGGCACGGCGGGCCCGACCAGGTGACGCCGGGTGGGTGTCCGTGGAGACGGGGGCCGGGCGCTACGGGCCGCCGGGACGGCTGTGCCCGAAACCCTCCCGCTCATGATCACCACGGCAGCAAGGCAGGCAACTGCTTATAAAACGGGGCGCTGCGGCGCCCTCGTGCGCCGGGGCGGGTGCACGGCCGGCGGGGGTGTCGACCCCGATCCGTGCGGGCAGCGCGCGGTGACGGGCGCGACCCGCACGGACCTACGTGAGGGCACCGCTCTCAGCGGCGCCGAACGCCGGGCCGGTAGACGCCGCCGGGCCGGTAGACCCGGGGCGGTATGTAGACCGCACCAGGCCGGTACACCCGGTGGGGCGCGGTAACGACACCGGGCCGGTAGACCCTGGCGCCTCCCAGGGGCCGTGCCTGCGCGGCCGCTGGGAAGAGCGCGAAAGCCGCGGCAGCGGCAAGAAACAGGGCGAGCATCGACAACGTCCGTTTGAGGATCATGTTCTGCTTCCCGTCGTTGGGTCGCGACTCGTGGAGACGCCGCTGGACACTGGACGGTGGCCACCTCGTCACGACGATGTCACCCATGGGAGGGATTCGATCGCCGCCGGTTACATCATGGGGGAGGGGTGGCGGGCCCGCCACTGGGGTCGGCCCTCGAGGAACAGCGGAACGAAGAGTCCCGGTAGGGGACCGCTCCTGACGGCACTGTTGCATCGGCGAAGTCCGTCGTCTCGGNCATCGCTCAGTCGTCATCAAACGATGCGTCGACGTCGTGTCCGTCCACCGGCTCCGACATCGGAGTTCGTCGGGTTCCGNTTCCTGCCCGAGGTGATCGTGCTGGCGGTCCGCTGGTACCTGCGTTTCGCGCTGTCGTACCGGGACGTCGAGGAGTTGCTCGCTGAACGCGGCCTCAAGGTTGATCACGTAACTGTGTACCGGTGGGTGCAGCGCTTCACGCCCTTGCTCGTCGANGCCGCGCGGCCCTGCTGGCACCGTCCTGGGGACAGGTGGTTCGTCGACGAGACGTACGTCAAGGTCGCCGGGCGCTGGACGTACCTGTACCGGGCGGTTGACCAGCACGGGCAGGTCATCGACGTCCTCGCCAGCACCCGCCGCGACCAGGCCGCGGCCCGAAAGTTCTTNACCGCGGCACTGACCCACGGCCGCCGGCCGGTCGAGATCACCACCGNCAAGGCCCCTGTCNACCCTCGAGNCCTCGACGAGCTNCTNCCCGAGGCCTGTCNCGTCGATGCCGCGCGGGAGAACAACCGGATCGAAGCCGATCACAGCCGCCTGAAAGCCCGGCTCCGCCCGATGCNCGGACTGAAACGCCTGCGCTCGGTCCAGAGGATCAGCGCAGGTCATGCGCTCGTCCAGAACATCCGCCGCGGCCACGACGAACTCGCCATCGACACCGACCCGCACCTGCGGCTGGCAGCCGCGTTCACCGAGCTCACCCTCACGATCTGATCACCCGATCGGCGGGGTCAACCACGCCCCGCCTTCCCTCAATGCAACAGACCCCTCTCGATCAATGGCCGGAACCGGTTCGATCACAAGATCTGCGCCAGATCCCGATCTCGCCTACGTAATCAGGGCCATCATCGGTGGGGGAGAGCATTATGTCGATGCCATCGATCCGGGCCAGCGGGTGGGGTTCTCCACCGACGGCCTGATTGTTTCCGGTGTGCCAGCACGGTGCGAGGCGTTTCCCTCCCTGTCCGGCGCCTCCGGTTAGGTGCCCGGGCGGTAGGGGGATGGTCCGGCCCCACGGGGGGCTGGACCTCGGCGTCGAAGTTCCCCGTCAGCCCCTTCCCGCCCGCCGACTGCCCAGCTCCTGACGGATCTGGGCGGTCCGACTGTCCGCATGGGTCAAGATAGTCAATTGTGTTGACCTAGCCCCACGGCACAATTTAAATCATGAAACGAGGGGTGGTGACCACCTCGCCGGCGGTCACCGGTCACCTGCCGGCCGAAGGGCAGGAAAGCGGGTGCGCTGGTCAAGGGCGTGGGCGTAGTGGCCGAGTCCCCCCTCGGACACTCTAAGTAATCAAACAGCTACCAAGGGTAGCTGTTTTTTCTTTGGCATGAGTTCCCCGGCACTGTTACACCCGTGGATTCCATCGTCGCGCAGCTGCCCATCAGTCATGATCGAGTAATGGGTCGGGGTGTGGTCCGTCCGCCAATGCCAGTGCCGGAGTTCGTGGGGTTCCGGTTCCCGTCGGAGGCGATCATGCTGGCGGTTCAGTGGTACCTGCGGTGAGCATTGTCGTACCGCGACGTCGAGGAGCTTCTCGCCGAGCGTGGCATCGGCGCCGGCCGGTCGAGGTCGCCACGGACAAGGCACCTGCCTATCCACGGATCCTCGATGAGCTGCTCCCCGAAGCCTGTCACGTCGACGCCGCCAGGAGAACACCCGGATCGAAGCCGATCATGGCCGGCTCAAAGCCCGGCTCCGGCCGATGNACGGGTTGAAACGGCTGCTGTCCGTCCAGACGGTCAGTACCGGGCACGCCCTTGGTCCAAAACATCCGCCGCGGCCACTACGAGCTCGCCGTCGACACCGACACGCGGCTGCGGCTGGCCGCCGCGTTCACCAAACTCGCCGCCGCCGTCTGACCGNCTCGCCATGACCGCTGCCATGCCGGCTCTTCGAAGTTAGGCGGGGTTGAGGCATCCGCGGGCTCGACGGGTGGTTGCGCAGCGTGTTCGTAGGCGCTGGTTGGTGGGGTTGCGGTATCCGTAGGCGTTGCGGGCGTCGAGTTTGACGACGCGGTTGTAGCCTTCGCTGGCGGCGTTGGTGATCGTGGTGTGGAGGAACGTTTCGATGCAGGTCCACCAGGTGCTGACGGTGGTGGCGAGGCGTTCGAGCTCGGGGACGTCGGCGTCGGCGCACCAGGTGTAGAACCT
>NZ_LJJX01000043.1:0-66248 GCF_001421075.1 Frankia sp. CpI1-P
GTGAAGGTCGGTGACCGGGTCCTGGCCACCGACCCGACGACCGGGCGTACCGAGGTTCACACCGTCACCGCGGTCATCGTCGGCCATGGCCTGAAGCATCTTGTCGATGTCACCGTGGCCACGGCGGATGGTCCACGAACCCTCACTGCGACCGATCATCATCCGTTCTGGGATGATGCCCACCACGGCTGGGTCGACGCCGACCAGCTCACCTCCGCCGACCGGCTGCGCACTCCCACCGGCGCCGACGTCCCTGTCACCGCCACCCACGACCGCGACCAGACCCAGACCGTCTACAACCTCACCGTCGACACCCTCCACACCTACTACGTCCTCGCCGGCACCACACCAGTCCTCGTCCACAACAGCGGCGGAAACGCCTCAATCGATGACAACCGACTGGCCNACGTCGAGTACCGGCACGGTCCGGGAGCTCGCGATCTAGCCATACGAGACGGCAGCCCCAACCTGCCTGGAGAGTTCAACGAGGATTTCATCTGGAACAGCGAGGATCAGCAGGTTCTCGGCGAAAATCTCCGGCGAGGCGTCGACAACTCGCCCGAGCTACCTAATCCCAACGGTCCTGGCCACCTACACCAGTATAACTTTGGACGCACGATTGGTATCAACGGTGCTGGAAACGAGACCAACGTTGCAGAAATCGTTGTGCGTGACGGAAGAATATGGACCGCTTATCCGAAATAGCGATCAAGCGTCCAGAAAGGGTTCCTTTTGTGACGCAGCGCATCTTCACCTGGACCAAGGTAATACATGGCTGGGCATCTTTTGAGCTGGCGAGCGAGGGTGTCGCTGCATATCGCACGACAGTCGGTGACTCGACGGACGTGTTCAGGGTACTTCTCGTCTCCATACTGGGAGTCCTGAACGGCGAGGAGCGCCAGGAGTGTTCCTTTGACAACGAGCCTGGCGAGATCCGGCTGGTTCTCGAATCGAGCCAACCTCTTCTGAACATACGAATAGAGAGGCACGATGAATGGGGTAAAGGCGCAGGCAAAGTTCAGTGGTCAGCCAGGAATATCGACGCNAGAGCGTTTGCGGCCGACGTCTTGATGTCCACTGTCGACCTGATGGAGAAGGCAGGGGTCAAACATTTTCAAGAGCTTTGGCCGGCCTACCCTTACCCGCAGGCCGAGGTCGACCAGGTTAAGCGAGTACTGGCCGTCTCCTGACGGGGGCCTGCGACTGTAAGGGCGTGTCTCACGTGGGCTGTCGGGATCTTGCCGGATGATGTGAAGCGCGAACGACCGCCCTGAAAGATCAAGAACGGACTGGGGAAAAGTGCAAAACCAGGGTCACTTGACGGACGAGGATTTTCGGGCGCTCGAGGACTTCGCCGAGCGTATCCGCGGAGAACTTCGGCTTGCCGGTCTACCGATCATTCACAAGGAAGGCGAAATAGTGGCCGGAGTCGAGGTTGCGAGCTCTTCGACGAGTTCAACTCCTTCCCAGAATCTCCTTGGAGCGGCGGATGAGCCACGCATTTCCACGCCTGGCGAAGTGGCAGATCGTCACCGCGGTCGTGATCGGCCACATGCCATACGGACTTAGGGCCCGAGTACCCTCCGGAGAGATCGGAGTCGTCGACCGGGTACTGATCAGCGATCTACCCATCGGTCTCTCCGAGTGGCCTGTTCTGGGCGATCAACTGACTTTGGTCTCGGGTGGGTATACCTCAGGTGGACAGTTGCGCCTCAGCGCCCGTACCTCCGACCTCGAGCTCGCAAGGACTCGATCCAGACACAAACCTGGGTAAGCGGAGGCTCCATGCGACGAGATCTGGGGAACCACTGAGCGAAGCGGCTGGTATTACAGTCTCAGTGACCGCAGCGGCACCCCGGGCCGGATCGAGACCTGAAGAGCCCCAACGAAGGGGGAAGTTCGACCCGGGAGAGGTCGGGACCTCGACCAAGGTTCGAGAGGGAGGCGGTGTATGGAGGACCGAGCGATAGTTCGGCCGGAAGACGTACACGGGCGGGCGGGTCTTGTCAGCTACCTGGAACACCTCGTCGCCGAAATTGAGACAGGGAAGATCGTGACGGAGAATCCCAGGACTCACATGTACATCGAGGCGNCATCAGCTTGGACCGACGGCCTGGATCTATGGCTCGAAGGTAAGGGCATCGGCCTATCTGAAAATCCGACCTGGCAGATAGTTGCCATGATATTCACCGCCGCCGTCTACTGCGAATAGCACGTCTGCCATTGACTCCCTGCGTAGGCCCGAGAGCGTTCCGTGTCGTGAGGTCGCGGGTGGCGGTGTCGCGGGTGGACACGGTGTGGCGGGGGGCGGGCCGGGGTCGTGGAAGCGGGGCCGGTCGGCGTGGACTCCCGGCCCCGTCACCTATGCGGGATTCTCGGCGTCGACGATCCTGGTCGCCTGTGCGTCGGTCAGGTTGTAGTGCAGGAAGTCGCGGAGGAAGGTCCTGGTCTCCTGAAGGATGTTCAGCCCGGAGAACTCCGCGGAATGCAGCGTCTTCGCCGCCCACCGGATCTGGAGGGCCTCCTCGATGCCGTACCGGTCCCAGTGCCAGCCGCCGGTCGGATTGATGTAGGCGCGGTTGTTGCGGACCGCCGGCTGGTTCTTCCAGAACGGATCCGTGGTCAGTTTCGCCAGCGTCTGCTGGCCGGTGTCGTTGCCGGTGAACGCACTGCTGGCGAGGATGATCACATCTGGATTCCAGCTGGCGACGGCCTCGGTGGTCGTCGGCCGGACGGTGCCCTTCACCTCGGCGGCGGTGCGGCCGTCGGCGGCGGTGCTCCACTCGTCGATGATGCTGTCGGTGCCGTCGACGACCAGCGGGTTCAACGAGTAGATGTGCAGCACCTTGGGCCGCTGCTCGGTCGGGATCGTCGAGCTCGTCGCGCGGATCTGGGCGAGCTTCGCGTCGAGATAGGCGTTGTAGCGCTGCGCCTGAGTCCTGGCCGCGGGCCCCAGCACGTCGGCGGTCGTGCTGACGACCTTCTTCAGCCCGTCGAACGTCTGGAAGGCCAGTTGGAGCGTGGGAACACCCACACTCGTCGTCTTCGCCTGAGTCTGGGTGCCCGTGTTGTTGAACAGCACGTCGGGATGTGTGTTCAGGAGTTCCTCGGTGTTCGCCGTCGTCGACGTGAACACCGTCTTCGCCTGACGCAGCGCCGGGTCGATCGTGTAGAGCCACGGCGCCGAGGACGGCGTCAGCACGGTCGCGACGATTTTGCTGCCACCGCCGAGTATCTGCACGACCTCGTTGAGCAGCCGTAGCCAAGGCCATGGCCTGGATCGTGGCGACACTGCGCGCCGCGTGACGCTCGGAGGTCACACGACAAGCTGCGGGGGTGGGTGAACGTCAGCCATAGCTGGGATCGAGCGGGGTGGTGGGGTGCGCGGCCACGGCGTCGAGCGTGGGATCGGCGAGGACCGCGTCGATCGCGGCGTGGCTGGCACCGAGGTAGGTGGCGTAGCCGTCGATCTCGGTGGCGACGAGCCAGGTCCGATCGTAGGGCCACCACAGACTCGCGCACCTCCACTCCACCGGTAGCCGGCAGCACCGGGGCGGCGCTCACCGGCCCGGTGAGCAGGTGGTACGCCCGGTGCGTGGTCCGCACGCGCACCGGCCGGTCCTCCCAGGCTCGCGTCTCAGGGAGGCCGAAACCCTCCCAGAGGCAGAAGTACGCCTGGTCCGGCGTATGGGTGAAGCTGGACAGGACCCTCGCGAGAGTCTCCGTCTCCCGCGCGTCCAGGCCTCCATCGGAGGNCCGCCCCCAGCGGTCGGAACCGGCGACGAGGTCGTCGAACCGGGTCTCGGCGGTCAGCGCCACGCCTCGGCATGCGGCGATCTCGGACCATCGGTGTCGCCGTCCCTCATCCTCACGGTCGTACGTCGGCGGCAGCACCCTGGCATAGGCCGAGAAGACGGGCGGCACCATCGCCGCTACCGTCGCGGCTGACGTGGTGGCGGTCAGAGCAGCCGCTGCCCACGCCGCCGGACTGACGTCGGACAGCAGCGACATCCCCGGCGCCCAGGCGACCGGCTCCCCTATGTCCATCACTCCACTCTGTCAGGCAATCCCCACTCCGCGCTGCGGGTCGCCGAGCTCGCGTACACCCTGCGCCTGCCCCTGCGCGATCAGGTCGTGCATCAGCCCGAAGGGCGCGGCGGCGGCCGCGGTGAGCCGGTCGGCGCCCTCGCGGTGCTTGCCGGTGTGAACATCAGTTCCAGCAGCGCGGCGTCCTCGGTGGCGAACCGCGGTCGGCCGCAGCTATGGCGTGCAGGCGCGGCCGGAACTCCTGCCCCGCGGCGGCGGATGCTGCGCATAGTTCGTCGTCCAGCCGGGCGAACCCGGCCTCGGCGAGGGCGTCCAGCAGGGCCTGACGGTCCGGGAAGTGCCGGCGGGGCGTGGAATGGCTGGGTCCGCCTCGGCTCGCTTTTACACCCTTGCGCCGGGTCGGCGTCTGGGCTGGGACATCGAGCAGCTCGCCGATGACCTCGCCGATCTGTTTGGCCGGCCCGTCGATCTGGTCTCCGTCCGCGGGCTCCACCCGTTGCTACGCTCGTCGGTCCTGGCTGAAGCACGGCCCGTGGATGCGGCGTGACGTCCTCCTGCTCGGCGAGATGATCGAGGCAGCCGATCAGGCGCAGAGACTCACCGAGGGGATCACCATCGGCGATCTGGAGGCGGACCGCCAGCGCCGCGACGCACTCCTGTGGAACTTCACCGTGCTCGGCGAGGCCGCCAGCCAGCTCTCCGACGAGGGCTGGAGCGCAGCGGCCTGGACATCTGTGATGACCGGCGCGCGGTCGCGGCCAAGGATGCCGGAATCACAGTGATCGACCCGCGCGACTGATCACGCCGCCGGTCGTCGGAACGCGCGGCCGTCGGCGTTGGTGGTACAGACATCCGCCCTCGGTTCACACCGCGTGACCTGAGCGGCCACACGCCACGCCGCATCCGCGACGAGAGACCACGCGGCGATCGCTGGGGCTGTAGTGCTCTAGGCGCCGCCGGCGGTGACGACGGCGTCGGTGATGAATCCGGCGGCGAGGCCGGCCAGGACTCCGAGATAGAGCAGCTCACGGCGGCCAGCGCGGGACGCGATGCCGATGAGCTGGATGACGACGTAGAGGATGGAACCGGCGGCGAGGGACAGGAAGATCACGCTGAGCGGGTCGCTGGTGAACTGGCGGCCGATCGCGGTGCCGATGAGAGTGGGTCCGCCGCCGATGAGCCCGGTAAGCAGGAGGAATCCCCAACTTGGCCGGTCGGCGTCGGCGGCGAGCGGGGCGACGATCCCGAATCCTTCGGTGGCGTTGTGCAACGCGAAGCCGATCACGAGGAGGGTCGCCAACGTGATCTCGCCGCGGCCGGCACTGCCTCCGATGGCCAGTCCTTCGCCGAAGTTGTGCAGGCCGATCCCGACCGCGATGGTCAGCGCGAGCCGCCGGGCGGCTGACAGGCCCGTGGTAGTGGGTGGCTGAAGTGCGGCGAGTTCGTCGGCGGCCATTGCCCCGGGCCCGAAGCGCGCCCCGGCGCCCGGCTCCGGCTGTGGCGGGGTGGGCCGGCGCATGAGGACGCGTTCGTAGCCGAGGAGGCTGAGCAGCCCGACGGACAGGCCGCCGAGGAACAGCGCGCCGTAGCCGAAGACGGGGCCGAGGCCGCCGCTGTGGTCGTGGACCTTGCTCAACGCGGCGTCGAGAGGTTCCCAGGCATGNGCGAGCACATCCCACACGAGGAAGATCAGGATGCCGATGGCGGTCGCGTTCAGGAACTGCCGCACTCCTGGCATCGGGCGACGTAGCCGCCCCACGGGAAGCCCGATCAGGATCGTGACCCCCGCGATGAACCCCAGTACCAGCGTCCGTGTCTCGCTCACGTTGCCTCCCCGTCAAACCAGCCGAATCCGGTTGAGCTTAGGTAAGGCTTAACTATGAAGCAAGGAGAAGGTTGGGAGTGTTTCGGCCGTCCTGGGTCGAGTGATGATGTGACCACGCTGCCGAGGTTGGCGGGAGGACGGTGCGAAGGCTGGGCCGCCGCGACGGCGAACGCCTCGTCGTCCTGTCCCCGGGATGATGCCTGCACGGCCCGGGCCGCCTCGGCCAGCAGGGGGGTGCAGCGCTGCACCCGCCGGTACCTGGTCACCTGATCGCCCTCGGGGCCACGCTCGGCGAGCAGACCTTCGATGTCCCGGTACGACAATGGGTACCGGAGGCATCAGCGAACCGCCAGAATGATCACCTCTGCCGGGAGCCGGGAGCCGGGACTCGGCGAACTCCGATACCAGCACCGGCGGCGTGACCGCACCTCGACCCATCACCTGATCAGGTCCCACCGTCGGCACGAAAGTCCGGCCCCGACCGGATGCAACAGAGCCGGCCTGGTTAACCGCCCTGATGCCGACGCGGAGAGGATCGCGGTGAGCGGCAGGTCGTTTCCTCGCGGAGGGGCCTTGGATGTCCGTCGGTGGTGCTCCCGCCCCTTCCTCCCTCGCCCGGAGGAGGGATATTCCCCCTGCGGGGGAGGTTTCGCTCCTGTGACGCCACCTAACCTCCGGAGTGACGGTCGTCATAGGTGCGATGACTCCGGCCAAGGAGGCTCTCGTTGGGACGCATGCCGCAGGACGTGATGTCGCACGAGCTCAATCTGCTCTGGCAGTCGATCTTCACCTGGGTNAGCTGGGCCATCGCGCTCGCGATGATCCTGATCGCGATCTACTTATGGCGCAAGGAGNGGACGCCGTTCTATCTCTGCGCGGTGCTCGCGGCGGGCGTCGCGGCGTTCGCCGAGCCACTGTACGATGTTGCCTTCGACCTGTGGTTCTTCAACGCGGACAGTTCCGGTACCCCTGGTGCGATGTGGTCGCACTTCAGTGCCTTCGGTGTTGTGCAGCCCAACTGGACGCACAGTGGCTACATCATCCTGTACGCCGCCGTCGCACTATATGCGGGGCGGAAGATGTACGAAGGCCGTCTGACCCGCAAGGGACTGTTCGCAATCTGGGGTCTGGAGATTCTCACCTCGTGCGCCTTCGAGGCGATCGGTACCGGCGTCGACGTCTACACCTATTACGGCCCCTACGAGTTGCGGATCTGGCACTACCCAGCCGTGATCGGCGTGCTCGANGGCACCCAGACAGTCCTGTTCACGGTTCTGGCCGTGCAGATCTGGCAGCGCGTCTCCCGTCCTTGGGGCCTGACCTCGCTGTTCGCTGNCTTCCCAATGACGATGTTCGGAGCGAATTTCGGCATCGGCAGCCCCATCATCATCGCGTTGCACCTGGACGGTGCGGACTTCTCCCGCGGGCTCGTGTGGGCAGCGACCTTTCTCACGATGGCCCTCTGTGTCCTGGCCATCCACGGCGCATCGAAGTTCCTTCCTCGGCCCCGCACGGTCGTCGAGCCCGCTGGCCTGCCCGTCCCGTCGAGCGACGACGCACTACTGGTGTGACTGCGCCCCCCCGGTTGGTCGAGTCGCCCGAGTGGACTGGTTCGCCGGCCAGGTTCCTGCCTCACGCGGCGGACCCCGGCCGGGAACTCCTGCGAGATGGCCCCTTTGGTAGAAGCCTGCCGGTCGCCGCGCCATCCACGAAGAAACGCAGGTCACCCACAAGCTTCCGCATGACTTCTTCATGGCCGGCACCGAAGAGCAGATCCATGGTAGGCGCGTAGCAGACGAAGAATCCTGGCGGGAACGCCGATACCAAGGCGGTCCGGCAGTCCCGCGCCACCCTCGCGCCCGACGAAGAAGACCTCGATGCCCGTGTCGGCGGTCAGCCGGGCGTGCCGGGCCATTTCCTTGCCGCGCTCCCAGGTGAGGGCCCGGCGTAGGCGGCCGGGCAGCGTGGCCGGCGACAGCGTGATCGCGTCCCGGACGGTTTCGGCACCGCGGCCGGCCGGCGGCGGGCCGTTGGGCACCCGGGACCCACGGCCGTAGCCGCCCAGGCACGGCAGATGCGGCAAGATCGTGATCCGGGTGGAGCGCCAAACCAGGGTGCCGATCGCGGGGGCCTGGTCCACCCGATGATCAGATCTCCTTCCCGGTCCCGCCACGAGCGCCAGCGTTACGTCGCAGCTCCCGGGAGACCGTCGACGGCGACCCCTCCAGACGCCGCGCGATCTCCCTGACGCTGTCCCCGCCGGCGTGGCCGAGGGCGACCTCATCCCGCTCGGCGAACGACAGATACCGAGGCGAGTACGCGGAGAAGCCCGGAGGAGGCATTCCGCCACCATGCCGGAATCACCGGGTCCCGACCGTCGGCGACACACCGGCATCGACGCCGGTGTCCTCGCTGGCCAGCCCACGAGCGATCGCGTCCCGGAATCGGTGGCGATGCTTTCGTCCCGCCACCGGCGGCCGTCCCGGCGCCCGCATACCCCGCCGGACCTGTCGCCGCCGCCGTCCAACCCGGCCGTCGCCCCACTCCCACACCTCCAGATCGAGGTGTTGCGACGACCAGTTGAACGCGCCCAACACGCATCCGGCACTTACCATCGAACCCCAAAAAGCGCAGCGTACGACCCTTCGTCGGCGCCACCGGAGTGTGCTGGGATAATGTCGCCGCCGAGTCCTTTTCCGGCACATTCAAAAAGTAATTCGCCCACCGGGAAACTTACCCTATCCGCCGCGCCGCCCGTAGCGTGACCGTCGAGTACATCGTAGCCGTCTTCCGCTGGCGGCGACTCCACTCCACCCTCGACTACCACACCCCGGAACACATCGAGAGCCTCTATCGGGCGGGCGAGGCATCAATGTTCAGGGGTGGCGCGGGGCTGATATAGTCCACTGAAGTCATGTCCGTGAAACGGGTGACAGTGCACGTTCACATCGCGGTCCCGGGTGCCCCGGGCAAGATCTCGGAATGCAGCATTATCGGGCTGTGGCACGGTAGTGAGGAGAAGCGTGAGAGTCGCAGGTTCCAACAAGGCCGATACCTGGAGCCGCCTCAAGGCGGCGGGGATCGATCTTCTGTTCAAGCATGGGTACGAGGCCATGAACACCCGCCAGCTCGCGGAGGCGGCCGGCCTGAAGCCCGGCTCGATCTACTACTACTTCAAGAGCAAGGAAGAGTTTCTCCATCGGCTGTTGATCGATCTGCTCCAGGAGGTGGTCGCCGACCTGGAGGGCGGGCTGGAAGACGTGGGCGACGTCGAACAGCGTCTGGAGACGTACGTACGCATCCTCGTCAGGTGGCACGTCGATCGCCGTGAGGAGACGTTCATCGCCTCGATTGAGATTCGCTCGCTTTCTGGGCAGCGCCACGAGAGATACATGCTGCTCAGGCGTCGTTTCGACGCCCTTCTCGCCGAGATCCTGCAGCAGGGAATCGACGAGGAACGCTTCGCCGTGCCCAACGAGCCGGTCCTGAGGAACGCCATCCTGTCGATGATCACTGGGATCTGCGGGTGGTACGATCCGGCCGGCCCGCTTGGGCTTTCCTCCATTTCCGATGAGTTTGTGAGACTGACGCGTAACATGGTCNGGCTGCCGAGCAGGTGACCCGCTCGATTCACTCGGTGTAACGAGCCGCGCGCTGTTCGAGCGTGGCACGACGGGCTTCGAGTGAGTCGGGGTGCCTGGACAGCTCTCGTGTCAGACCTTGCTCGAAAATGTATCCCTCCTGCAGGTCCATGGTCTCGATGCCGGTCAANGAGCGCTTCGCCATGCGGATCGAGGCGCTGCTGTGGCGTACGATGCGACGTGCCTGCTCATGGGCCCTTTTGATTAGTTCTGTCGGTGGGACCACGGCGACGATGCCACCGAGTTCCGCCAGGCGACCGGCCTCGATCGGGTCGCCGGTGAGGTACATCCAGCGGACGATCGGCTCAGGCACCAGGCGGGCGAGATGGCGTGCTCCTCCCATGATTCCAACGCCTACTTCCGGCGTCCCGAATCTGGCGTTCTCCGCGGNGATGACGAAGTCACAGGACGCGGCTATCGCCAGCCCGGTCCCCAGCGCTACGCCGTGGACCGCGCCGATCACCGGAACGGGGCACTCCTGGATCGCGAAGAACGCCGCGCGCACCTCTGCCATCCGTTCGTCCGAGTTATCCGGCGTGAGAGTGCCGAACTCGTGCAGATCGTTGCCCGCGCAGAAGTGCCTACCTTCGCCGGCCAGCACAATGGCCTTCACCCCCGGAAGATGCCGGTCCGGTCGTGAGAAGAGGTCCTCGAGTTCGCGGTACATCGCCTGGGAGACGGAATTGACTGGCGGGCGGGCCAGCCACACGGTGCTGAGCGGGCCTTCGGACTCGAGACGGAGAAACTCGAATGTGCTCATGCAGGACTGCTCCTTACTTCCCGGCACGTGGCTGTGGGGGAGATTGACCTATTCCGCCNGAATCCGGGCGGGCCTGAGCAGGGCGAGATTCATCGGCTCGGAGACGAACCAACGCCTGACGATGCGCGTGCGGATCCGCCACTCGCCGTCGAGACGCAGGTACAGATCGTCGTACGAGGCCGCGACCAGGCTCGGAAGGCCGTCGTGCCCCACGCAGATGGCGAAGGAATCACTGGAGCCCTCGGCGCGCTCCCCGTCCAGTAGTCGGACGATGTGGTTTGTCGCCCAGTGGTGGGTACTCTGGTAGCTCTGCTGGACGAACGTGATCGCCTGGGGCAGCTCCGCGAGACCGCGGAACCGGCCTGTCCTGGTTCCGATGATGTACTCGCCGTCGGGATGCCAGATGGACAGGAACGTCGTCTGGTCCCCCCGGTCGATGCCGACGCAGTACTTCGCGCCGAGCTCGATGATCTGAGCCCTGCTCAGCAGCTCCTCGACACCGACGGTCACGTCCCGGTCCGCGCTCATGCTCGCCGTTCCCGCTGGGTGGCCATCCTGTCCAGTTGCCGCCTTCGTTTCGCGATCCACGACCGGCTCTGCACGGGCAGGAGGGCGAAACGGTCCCGGTCGCTGTACTGGCCCAGGTCCTCCCGCGCGCGGATCGGCCACGCGGGATCCACCAGCGCCTCGCGGCCGATCGCGACGAGGTCGGCCGCGCCGGCCCGAATGACCTTGTCGGCCTGCCCGGCGTCGACGATGTGGCCCACGGCCATCGTGCGGATCTCGGCGCGGCGACGGACCTCGGNCGCCCAGTCGACCTGGTAGCCCGGACCAATGCTGTGGACATAGACGCCGCCGATGCCGCCGGACGAACAGTCGATCACGTCGACGCCGACGGCCTTCAGCCGACCCGCGAACTCGATGGTCTGCTCTAGGTCGATGCCGTCGTGACCGTTGTCGACGACGGACAGTCGGACGAACAGTGGCCGGTCCTCTGGCCACTGCCTCCGGACCGCCTCGGCGACCAGCAGCGGGAATCGCATGCGGGCGTCGCGGTCGCCGCCGAACTCGTCGTCGCGCGTGTTGCTGATCGGGGACAGGAAGCTGTGCAACAGGTATCCGTGCGCCATGTGCAGCTCCAGGACGTCCGCCCCCGCCTCGGCCGCCCGGCACGCCGCCGTGCGCCAGTCCCGCAGCTGCTCCGCCAGCTCCGTGGTGGTCAGAGCCCTGGGGCGTTGCCAGCCCGGCGCGTAGGGCTGATCGGTGACCGAAAAGATCTCCCACCGTCCGTCCGCGGGCCGATCGGCCTCGGTCACCCACGGCGGCAACGTGGCGGCCTTGGAGCCGGCGTGGCCGAGTTGAATGCCGAATCGTGCCCCCTGACCATGCGCGAAGTCGGCGATGCGCCGTAGCGCGTCGCCCTGGTCATCTCGCCACAGGCCGACGTCGCCGTAGGTGAGCCGACCCTCGGGAGAGATCGACGTCGCCTCCGTCATGACCAGCCCGAAACCACCCATCGCGAATCGTCCGAGATGCACCAGGTGATAGTCGCTCGCGAGGCCGTCGACGGCCGAGTACTGACACATGGGGGATACCGCGATGCGATTACGGAAAGTTACTTCCCCCACCGTCAGTTCCTCGAAGAGCCCACGAGATTGCTGCTGGGTGTTCACCACGATACCGTCCTTGCCGGTGTGCTCGCCGTGATATCGGCCGTGATATGGGCCGGGCGTTTGTCAATCAACGTGGGTCATGCGTGTGGATGCGGCTCTTCTCGCGAGCGATGACAACTGTCGGGCGTACGTTTGATACGATTCTCTTCTCTCGCGAAGGAAGGACTTCGACGTGATCCCTGACGCCCCGAGCGAATTCGGCCGGCAAAGCTATACGGGCCTCGCCGCGGAGATCATCCGTCTGCTCGACGCTCTCTCGATGGCGCAGCCGGATCCGGTCGTTCTCGACGACGGCCGCCGGGTCGTGCGCGATCTGGCCACCCGGGTCGAGGCTCTGCCCATCATCCCCGAGGATCCCCGGGTTCCCGCGCACTCGCCCGAGAACCCGCGATTCCAGCCGGCCGAGCGGGGCCTGGTGCCGCCGGTTTCCATCGATCTGGAGGATGGCAAGCAGCTCGTCGGTCGCGTGCGCTTCAGCCCTCATTTCGCGGGGACAGCCGCCGTACATGGGGGCTCCCTTGGACTGCTCTTCGACGACCTCCTGGGTAGGCTCGCCAACTCGGGACTGGTCGGGAGAGTCGCCCGCACGGCCTATCTTCACATCGACTACCGCCGGCTGGTCCCGGTGGCGACCGAGCTTTCCTGTCGAGCCTGGATCGCGGCGGTCGACGGTCGGAAGCGGACCGTCCGGGGCGTGCTCTCCTACGCCGGGGAGGTCGTCACGGAGGCCGAAGGACTGTGGATCGAGCCGCGGCCGGACAATACTGGCGATCATCGGTTTCATGATTCCGCCTGACTCGCGCTAGCGTGGCCGTGACCATTTGTGAATGTTGTTCCGCTGAATTGCGGAGGATCCGCCGATGATTGGCATCAACAATACGTCGCGCACATATCTCTCCATGTCGAAGTCCTTGACGTAGCCATAGGCACCCAGGACCGTCTGCGCGTCGAGCACGATCTGCTTGCACGTCTCCGTCACGAACAGCTTGGCCATCGAGGTCTCGACGCCGCAGCGGACGCCGCGGTTCGCCAGCTCCGCGGCATCGTCGAGCACGAGGCGGGATGCATACAGCTTGACTCGCATGTCCGCGAGTGAGTGCGCTATGGACTGGTGCCTGACGATCGGGACGCCGAACTGCCGGCGTTCCTGAGCATAGGCATGCGCATCCGCGCAGGCGGCCGCGCCGAGGCCCAGGGCCATGGCGGCCACCTCGAGTTTCTCGATGTCGAGGCCGGCGCCGGTGATGAGCGACCAGCCACGGTNCCAGGCTTCCTCACCCCCCATCAGGTTGGCGAGGGGCACCCGGACGTCGTCGAAGACGACGTCGGTCGTCCCGCTGCCCTTGAGCCCCATCGCGTCGATCGTCGTGATCGTCACGCCCTCGGCCCGGCTGGGCACGAGGACCGTGCTGAGGTTGTGGTAGCGCGGAGCGTCGGGATCGGAGGTGGCCAGCGTGTAGATGTAGTCACTGATCTCAGCCCCGGTGCAGAACCGTTTGGACCCGTTGANGATCAGCTCGTTCCCGTCCCGACGTACGGTGGTCCGCACATCCGCCAGGTCCGCGCCCACGTCCGGTTCGGTCCAGCCGTAGGCGAACAGCAGGCGACCCTGGGCGATCTCGGGAAGCCAGCGCTTCTTCTGCTCCTCGCTGGCGCACTCCACCACGGTCATTCCCGCGTAACAGCTCGCCATGATGTACGGGATCGCGACCGCCGAGCTGCGTCGGGAGAGCTCTTCGATCACCATGAGTGTGGCGTGTATGTCGCGACCCAGGCCGCCGTACTCCTCGGGGATGGCCAGCCCGGCCACTCCGATCCCCACGAGCTGGTCGAAGACGTCGCGAGGGAACTCGTTCGCCTTGTCCCACTCGGCGGCGGCGCTGCGCGGCATCTGCTCGTCGATGAAACGGCGCAGAACCGCACGGAGCTCGAGCGCCTCGTCGGACAGGTACCGGTTGGTGGTTTCCAGCGACATGGTTCCCGACAACGTCATCCCCTGCCCCTGCCCGCGGCCTTGTAGGTCTCCCGCGCGATGATCAGCTTTTGGATCTCGCTGGTTCCGGCACCGATCTCGTGGTGCTTCGCGTCGCGGTAGAGCCGTGCCGCGGGGTATTCCTCCATCAGGCCATAGCCCCCCAGGATCTGGACGACCTCGCGCGAGGCCTCGACCGCCACCTCCGAGCTGTAGAGCTTGAGGACCGCCGCTGCCCGCGTCACTTCCTCGCCGCGTTCGATGGCACGGATGAGGTGATAGAACATCACCCGCGACATCTCCACACCGGTCGCCATCCGAGCGATCTTGTCCTGCGTCAGCTGGAAGGTCGACAGCGGCTGACCGAAGACCTCTCGCTCGCTGGAGTACTCGACAGCGAGGTCAAGACAGGCCTGGGTGATACCCGTGTTGGACGCCCCCTCGAAGACCCTTTCCAGGTCCAGCCCCTCGAGCATGTAGTAGAAACCGTTGTCGACCTCCCCGAGGACCTGGTCCGCCGAGACCCTGACGGAGTCGAAGAACACCTCCGCGGTCGGTGAGCTCCGCAGGGACAGCTTGTCGAAAGGCTTGCCGACGGTGAGGCCCGGCGTATCCCGATCGACGAGAAAGCAGGTACCGCCGCGGGCGCGCCGATCCTCGCCGCTGGTCCTGGCGAAGACCATGAACATCGTCGCGATGGGTGCGTTCGTGATGAAGGTCTTCGAGCCGTCGATGACCCACTCGTCGCCCACCCTGCGTGCGGTCGTCCGAGGGCTCAGGGCGTTGGAGCCGCCATGGGACTCGGTCAGGCAGATCGACATGGACGCCTCGCCGGCGATCAGCGGGGCAAGGTACTTCTTCTTCTGCTCCTCCGTGCCACGCTTGATGAGGTGACGGGCGACCAGACTGAGATTCACGAACAGAGTCGCGTCGAGGCCGGCGTCGACGCGAGCGGTCTCCTCGGCCACGATCGCGCGAGTCATGAGGCTGCCCCCGCCGCCGCCGTACTCCTCCGGGGCGAAGCAGCCGAGGATTCCCTGCTCACCCATGAGCCTGAGCAGCTCCTGCGGTGGCTGACCGGCACGCTCCATCTCCGCGACGATGGGACGCACGTGGCTGTTCATGAACTGCTGCACGACCTGTTGGAACTCGCGCTCCTCCTCGGTGAGGATGGACAGCGCCACGGAGCTGGTGGACATCGGGGATCCCTTCGACGATGGTGACCGCGGGTTGACGACCGGACGGGCTCAGAAATCGGCTGCACCCGGAACCCTGACGGGCTCAGAGCCCGAACAGTCCTCGAACCCGGTCGGTGTCCGCGTCGGCAAGACGCTGGGTGTAGCCGGTACGACTGGTGGGCGGCAGGCCGCCCTTGACGGTGAGGTCGACGCGCATCTCGAGGGTCTTGAGCCCCACGCTCAAGGTCTCGAACACCGGGATGTCACCCTTGAGCCTGGTCAGTCCCGCGGCGGCGGTCATGGTGCTGAGCCCGGCGCTGCCGATCACGATCGCGCCGGCGCCGCGGTCGACAAGCCTGCGCGCCTGGCGCTCGACGTCGGCGACGACGAAGTCGGGATTCGCGAAGCCCTCGGTGAAGGCCCGCGCAGACGGGGTCTCGATGCGCTCGACTCCTACGCAGCGATCGAGAAGCCCGTTCTTGGCGATCAGACTGTGGCACGTCTCGGCCCAGGCGAGGTCCTCGACCGTCACGACACCGAAGCGGTAGGCATAGGAGCTGGCGAGATGCAGCGTGGCCTCCCAGGGTCCGACGACCGGGATGTCGACCAGGGTCCGGGCCTCGGTGATACCGGGATCACCGCTGCACGCGACCATCGCGCCGTGCGCCCCTTGCCGACTCGCGTCCAGGATGTTGTGGATCACGTCCACCGAGTTCAGCAGGTACGGGTATCCGAACACCGTGTCCGACGCGCGCTTCAACTTCGCCCAGCGGTGCCTGATCTCCGTGTCGNCCCGCTTCACCTTGTCGAACACCGCCGTGACCATCTCCGTGTAGGGCTCGGATCCACGCTGGGCGTTGATGNGCACGACAGNCAGTTCCACTGCGTCTCCTATTGAATCGAGCGTACGATTGATATTAGGACACCGTAGATCCACCGTCAACGAATCTGTCGGCTTACCTGAGTGCGCCGACGGACAGCCCGCNGCACACGGTCAGCGTCTGGCCAGTCACATAACTGGCGTCACGTGAGGCCAGGAACGCGATGCAGGCGGCGATCTCCTCCGGTCTGCCCGGCCGCCCGGCCGGGATCTGAGCTATCTGGCTGCGTTGGAACTCGCCCGGCGTGCTCAGGAACATGCCGGTGGCGACCACGCCCGGCTCGACGCAGTTGACCGTGACTCCGTGCTTCGCGAGCTCGATCGCGGCCGACCGGGTCAGTGCCTCGATACCTCCCTTGGCAGCGCCGTAGCTGATCCCGGCGACCACGCCCCTGGCGGCGACGGAGCTGGTGTTGACGATCCGTCCGTAGCCGCGCTCCTTCATCGCGGGCGCGAAGGCGCGCACCGTGTGCAGCGTCGCCACCAGATGCGTGCCGAGAACCAGCTCGAAGTCCGCATCGGTGATCTTCNCCAGCACCGCGTTGCGGACCGCGCCCGCGAGGTTGACCAGGACACGCGGTGCCCCGAACCGCTCGGCCACGCCGGCGGCCAGCAGGTCGACGGCGGCGGAGGAGGTCACGTCGCAGACATGGCTCGATGCGCTGAACCCGTCCGCCACCAGTCCGGCCGCCACCCGCTGCGCGGGATCCGCGGCGATGTCCACGACGCACACGTGCGTGCCTGCCTGCGCGAGCCGGTGCGACGTGGCGGCGCCCAGGCCGCCCCCGCCCCCGATGACGACCGCTACCTCGCGTTGCTCCTCCACGGCTGTCCTCTCGCCGTCGCCGGTCACCATCGCCGGTCCGCACCATCGCCGGTCCGCAACGTCACTCACCGTCGCCGGTAGTGCGGCGCGCGACCCTCCAGGAAGGCCGTGATGCCCTCACGGTGGTCCTCGGTGTCGAACAGGGCGGCGAAGATCTCCACCTCGCGCCGATGCCCTTCGTCGAGCGAGTGCCGCAGTCGGTAGTTGGCCGAGCGCTTCGCGGCCTCCACGGCGAGCNGTCCAGCCCGGTTGATCCGCTCGGCGATGGCCAGGGCGGCCTCCAACGAGCCCCCCGGGGGGCAGACCTGATCGACGAGACCGATCGCGTGCGCCTCCCCGGCCGGCAGCCGGTCGCCGGTGAACAGCAGCCGTTTGGCGGTGCCGACCGGAAGCGCGGAGAACAGCATCTGCGTCCCACCGGCCCCCGGAATCAGACCGAGCTGCACCTCGGTGACGCCGATCCTCGCCTGTTCCTCGGCGATCGCGATGTCGCAGGAGAGCAGCAGCTCAAGACCACCGCCGAGCGCATGTCCGTTGATGGCCGCGATGACCGGAACCCGAAGGTCGAACAGCGCCTGCTGCATCCTCTGGACCCGCAGCGCCATGGCGGCGGCGCCCTCGCGGTCGATCTCGGTGAAGTACCGGATGTCACCACCGGCGACGAAGCATCGGCCGGTGCCGATCAGGATCATGCTTCGCAGGTCGAGGTCCTTCTCGATCGCCCGAGCCGCGTGTTCGATCTCAACCGCCACATCAGGATGCAGGGCGTTCACCGGCGGGTTGTCGATGGACACGACACCCGTCGCACCGATGTGTCTGACAGTCACGAAGTCGTAGGACATACCGCGGCAGATCCCCTTCCTTGTTCTCGACCGGTCCTTGTTCTCGCTGTGGCGTCGGTTCTCGCTGTGGCGCCGCCGCACGCGGCATGGCGATCAGACGGCATGGCGATCAGACGGCATGGCGGTCAGACGATCCGGCGGGTGACGGCCAGGGGCGCGTGGNGCAGGCCCCAGGCGAACGCGGTCCACGGCCACCGCGGCACATACACGTTGCTGCCTCCGCGCTCGATGGCATCGACCAACGCACGGTGGCCCACCTCGGCGTCGACCATGAGCGGATGGCGACGGCCGGTGTGGGCGTGCATGTCCGAGTCGATGTAGCCCGGCCGGATGGTGGTCACGGAGATGGGCATCCCCTTCGCCTCGACATCGCTACGGATGCCCTCGGCCAGATGCGCCAGGGCGACTTTGGACGCGGCGTACACGTTCATCGGNCCGGGCATACCGCGGGCCGCGACGACCGAGGAGACGACCACGAGGTGGCCGTGTCCCTGCGCGTAGAACACGCGCATGGCCGCTTCGCACTGCGCGATTCCACCGACGAAGTTCGTCAGGGCGGTGTCCCGGTTTCCGTCGAAACGGCCCGCCCCGATCCGTGCTCCCTTGCCCAGCCCGGCGTTCACGACAACCCGGTCCAGGCGTCCGGTCGCCGCGACCGCCTGCTCGAACGCCTCGAAGACGCGGTCGTGGTCCGTGACGTCCATCCGCAGCGGGACCACCCGGCGACCGGGATGGCGGACCTCGATCTCGGCCTGAAGCGCCTCGAGCCGCTCCAGGCGGCGGGCGGTGACCACCAGATCCGCGCCGCGTGAGGCGAAGACCCNCGCCATACCCTCGCCTATGCCCGCACTCGCGCCGGTGATCATTACTGTCTCGTTCATCACCGGCCCCGTCATACCTTTCGGAACACGGGCAGTACGCGATCACCACGGCGGGCGAAGTCGAGCTGGACCTCAAGGCCGATCTCGACCTTGTCAGGATCGACGTCGACGATGTTCGTCATCATCGTCGGCCCCTCGGCGAGCCTGACGAGAGCAACCGTGTACGGCGTCAGATCGGCGAAGGCGCCGCTGCCACGGTGGACGACGCTGAAGGTCTCGACGACGGCCAGACCGGACGGTCGCCTCCACGTGAGCTTTCGGGACCAGCAATGTGAACAGAGATGACGCGGGTAGTACTGCCACTTCGCGCACCCGTCGCAGTGCTGTAACCAGAAGACGCCGTGACCGCACTCGCGCCAGAAGAACGCGGCCGGGTCCTCCAGCGGATCGACGTCCACTTCCGCGGGGGTCGTTGTCATCGGGCACTTCCCAGGACCAGGAAACCGTTGTTGGCCAACCAGCTGCCTTGACCGTGCACGAGGCCGAGCTCGGCGCCCTCGACCTGCCTGGCGCCCGCCTCTCCGCGTAGCTGGACGACCGCCTCGACGACGGAGTCCAGGGCCGCGCCCATGCCGGGATGGCGAAATGCCAGCGTGCCGCCGTGCGTGTTCACGGGCAGTCGCCCGCCAAGGTCGACGGCACCGCTCTCGACGAACGCCCCGCCCTCACCCTTCTCGCAGAAACCGATCTCCTCGAGGAGGATCAGGGGGACGATGGTGGCCGGATCGTAGAGCTCGACGAAGTCGAGGTCGTCGAGCGTGATACCGGCCTGGGCGACGGCCAGGTCCGCGGCGACGCGGATGTGGGCGAACCGCGCCAGGCTCGGCGCCTGCGTCAGGCTCATGAAACCGCAGGACTCGCCGTAGCCCCTGACGGCGACGGCGCGGTTGCCCGTGGGCCTGTTGGTGACGACGAAGCCCTGTGCCCCGCCGGTCGAGATCAGGGCGACCATCGACCGGGTCAGCGGGCTGCTGATGACGACATCGTCCAGAACCGCCTGGATGGTCAGCTCGCCGGCGACCTCCGTATCNGGATTCAGCAGGCCATGCCGGCGGATGGTGACCGCGAGCGAGGCCAGTTGTTCCATGGTGGTGCCGTAGTCGTGGAGGTGCCGTGCGGCCATCAGGGCGAACGCGGTAGGGATGAGGGGACCGAACGGCCGCTCATAGGTCTGATCGAAACTTTTCATGTAGAGCTCGATCGCTCCCTCGAGCCCGAGGGTCGTCGCGAAGTTGTCGGCTGACAGCACCAGCACGTTGCTGGCCAGGCCGGCGTTCACGGCCGATCGAGCCATGCCGATCACGTCTGTCGCGGGACGACCGCCGTAGGGCGCCATCGCGACGTAGGCCGGTCCGATGCCGAGGTACTCGGCAAGCTCGGCGGGGNTGCACGCGAACGGCTGCGGGATGGACGAGGACAGGACCAGCCCGTCGATGGCGTGCGGATCCAGTCCCGCGTCGGTCACGGCGTCCGCGGCGGCGTCCGCCAGGAGCTTCAGGTAGGGCGGAGCAGGCTTTCCGCGGCCCACGATCCGCTGGGAGACGCCGGAGATGTAGACGGGGTTCATCGTTGGCTCAGCCGACACGACCTGGCCTTTCGTCTATGTGCAACCAGTCGCTCAGGACAGTGGTCAAAGATCGCCATCCCTCGAGCGGCGGGTGATCGCGGTCCGCGGCGAGCACATTGAGCGCCACATGGTCGGCGCCGCGGGCCAGATGCGCCCGGACACGCTCGTAGATCGCGTCCGCACGCCACACGAACAGCTCGTCGATCAGCCGGTCACCGCCGCGACCCGAGAAGTCGTCGGCGGTGAACCCCAGCCGCTCGAAGTGCCGCACGTAGTTGGNCAGTCTCAGGTAGAAATCAAGGTAGCGGCGGCCGATCTCGCGCGCCTCGGCGTCGTTGTCGGCCCAGATCACCACCTGCGTCACCCCCAGGAAGGCGTCCGGGCCCACGTCGCGGCGGGCCGCCTCGGTGTGCGCGAGCGTCGCGTTGTAGGTGAGTGCACCGCCGGTGCAGCGGCCGGCCAGCTGGAGCATCTTCGGACCGAGCGCACCGATGAGGGTGAGCGCGGAATCTGGCGTCCGCTGACGAACGGATGCGTCGCGCATCTGCTGCAGGTACTCGGTCATCGCCGCGAGCGGGGCGCGGAACTCGTGCCCCCGCCTGTCGGCGAAGGACGCATGGCTGACGCCCAGGCCCAATGCGTAGCGGTCACCGTGGACCTCCCAGAGCACTCGCCGCCCGCTCACCAGTGCCTGGGCGTCGCGGGCATACATGCTCGCGACGCCCGTGCCGATACGGAGTCGGGTGGTGGCGGCGAGATACTGGGCGGCTGTGGTCAGGGCCTCGCGTCCCGCGTCACCCGGCGTCCACAAGGTACCGAACCCCAGGCCCTCCACCTCGCGGGCCAGCTCGACGGCCCGGGGTATGGGCAGCGGATCCAGCGTGGCGGTCCAGATCCCGACGGGACCGGCGTCGAAGCCGTGACCGCGGCTGCGTGTCCTCACCCTGACTACTCGGATCCGACGGTGCCGGACTTGGCAAGAGACTCGCGCAGCACGAACTTCTGCACCTTTCCGGAGGGGGTACGCGGCAGGGACTTCACAACGGCCACCTTCTGCGGCCAGAACGGCTTCGCCATGCCGCCCTTGTCGAGGTAGGTCACCACTTCCGCCAGCGTGGGCTCCCTGCCGTCGGCCACGATGACCGCACAGACCCGTTCACCAAGCCGCTCGTCGGGATAGGAGACCACCGCGACGTCCTGGATGTTCGGATGCGTGTAAAGGGCGTTCTCGATCTCGACGGCGGAGATGTTCTGACCGCCGCGAATAATGATGTCCTTGCTACGCCCCTCGATACGGATGGCGCCGTCGTCGGTCACCCGACCAAGATCTCCCGTGTCGTACCAGCCGTCCGCGGTGAAGGCATCGGCGGTCAGGTCGTTGCGGCCGAAGTATCCCGCGAAGAGGCCCGGGCCACGGACCTGTAAGTTCCCGATCACGCCCGGTGGAACGGGCTTCTGGCCAGCGTCGACCACGCGGATCGTCTGCCACGGAACCGGGAACCCGTCGCTGGAGTTGAGGGTTTCGACGCTGGCGCCGAGCTGGTGGATGCTGGCGATCCCCGTCTCCGAACAACCCCACAGCGGAACGAGGCTGGTCGAGAACTCCTCATGCATGGCGACGGCCACGCCGGGAGGAATCGAGGCGCCGCCGCAGGCGAAGGCGCGCATCGTGTCGCTCGGGGCCTGCGCGCGGTTCTTCCGGGCCTCGATCATGTCGAGCGCGAAGGCCGTGGCGGACAGCGTCCAGGTGATGCCCTCGGTCCCCATCATGTCGAGCAGTCCGTCGACGTCCCACCGATCCTGGTAGACCACCTTCTGGCCCATGGACAGCGGAACCAGCATGCCATGAATGAACCCGGTCAGGTGGCCCAGCGTCGACGCCATGAACGCCACGTCGTCCGCGGTGAGGGACAGCGCGTCGGCGATGACGTTCCGGTATCCCGACCACGCGGTGTTGTAGGTGTGCAGTGCGCCCTTCGGCGTACCCGTGGTGCCGGAGGTGTACACCAGCATCGCGATGTCATCGGCACCGGGACGCAGCGGTTCGAGCGTCTCCGCGAGGCCGGGGGCGAGCTCTCGCCTGACGTCGACCAACGAGCGCATGAAGTTCGTCTCGGGATCGATCGTGTCGTCCGCGTCGAAGAAGTAGAGCTGCTGGAGGGTGTCGATCTCGGACTGGAGCCGCTGCGCCGCCGCCGCGAAGTCATAGCCGCGGAACCGCTGCGGCGCGAGATACACTTTGCTCCCGGAATCTTCCAGCATGAACCGCAGTTCACGCTCGCGGTAGATAATCGGAATCGGGTTCGGTACGGCACCTATGCGCATGGTCGCCAGGGCGATGGCCGGACCTTCCCAACCATTGGCAGCCTGGATCGAGACCACGTCTGCGGGCTTGACGCCGATGGCGAGCAGTCCACCGGCGAGCCGATCGACAAGAGCGCCGAGCTGACCATAGGTCACCGTCTCGGGTAAGGGGACCCCGCTGCGGTACGAGACGATGGCCGCCTTCTGCGATAACCGCCGGACGTTGTCCAGGAAGTCGTCCAGGAACGTGCGGTCACGCCACTGTCCGCTGTCGCGGAATCGCTCCACGTCGGCCGGATCGAACGCGCGGATCCAGGACGCCAGCCGTGTCCCCTGATGCTTGCGTACATTCATCCCGCTGACTCCTTGTTCGCACGTCACGGCCCCACGGCGCGTTCTTCGTCGTTGCGAGGGTCGTGCTGTTCGTGGACATGACGCATAAGCCGGCTGGTGCGTGTGGCCGGCCTCGTCGGTGGGGGAGTATCGGCCCCGGGTGAGGCTGTGCTTCCACCGCCACTGCCACCGCCACCGCTACCGCCGCCGCGATCGCGGGCTCCCCGGTCCCGGGTGGCCTGGGTCAAGATTCGAGCAAGCGACCGGTTCTTGTCAATCGTTCGACCGCTTGATTCTTTGGGTTGTGGTGCGACCCGCCTGACCGGCGCCTGTCGTGGGGCGGGCGCCGCCGTCGCGGGCTGCTCGGCCCGCGGGGCCGAGCGGGCTGTCGGGGCTGGACAGGCTCCGAATGTCGCGGGCACCATGCCTTGACGGCGTGGTTGACGTGACGTACGCTACAAATCGAGCGTACGATTGATTATCGATGAGGTGACTGTCGACCATGGATCCCTGAGTCTGCGGCGTGTCCGGCGGATCTCGGTGGCCGGGTCTGCCATCGGGGCCGCGACCATGGGTTCGCCGAGCACGACCCGGCCCGGGCCGGTTCACGTCGCGTACGTTCCGTGCACAGCTGATCGCACTCGGGGAGAGCCCTCTTGCGCGAACCTCACGCGAACCATCTCCTGAGATGAAGCTCAACACCCTGCCTCCGGACCTGACGAACTTCGTCGGCCGCCGCCGCGAAGTCATGCACGTCAAGGACGCCATACGGACGTCGCGCCTGGTCNCTCTGACGGGCCCAGGGGGAGTCGGCAAGACCCGGCTGGGAACCGAGGCCGCTCGTCGGCTCGCCGGCGAGTTCAGCGGGGGAGTCGCCTTCGTCGAGTTGGCCGAGGTGACCAATCCGGATCACATCGCACTGGCCATTGCGGAGACGATGCGACTACGCATCGAATCGGGTATCTCGCCGCTCGATGCGCTCTGCGGGTATCTCAGTACCCATCGGCTGCTCCTCCTGCTGGACAACTGCGAGCATCTGGNGCCCGCCTGCGGGCGGCTGGTCCGCCTCATCATGCGTCGTGCGCCGCATGTGGGCGTCCTGGCGACCAGTCGCGAACCACTGGGCATCCTTGGCGAACTCACCTGGAACGTGCCACCGCTCAAGCTGCCGCGGGATTCGGCCGAGACGCTTCCGGAGGGCGACGCGGTCGACCTCTTCCTGGCCAGAGCAAGATCGGCCATGTCCGACTTCACTCCCGGCGCCGACGAACTCCACTCGATAGGCCGGCTCTGTCGCCATCTGGATGGAATGCCGTTGGCCATCGAACTGGCTGCCGTCCGTATCAGGTCCTTCTCGGTCGATCAGATCCTTTCGCAGAAGATGGCACTGTTCGACGTGCTGAAGGTCGGAAACCGAGCCGGCCCGGCGCGGCACCAGACGCTGTGGGCCGCGATCCACTGGAGCTACGAGCTCTCCTCGCCGGACGAGCGCGCGTTGTGGGAACGACTCGCGGTCTTCTCGGGCTCCTTCGATCTTCAGGCCGTTGAGCAGGTCTGTGCGGGCGACGGCATCACCGCCAGCGACGTGGTCAGCTTGCTGGGCGACCTGGTCGAGAAGTCGGTGGTGACCCGGACCGAGGGCCGGGCCGGCGGGCGACGGTACCGGCTGTTGGAGAGCATCCGCATGTTCGGCCTGGAGCTGTGCGGATCGGTGGAGGTGTGGCGTCGCCGGCATCGCGACTACTACCTTCAACTCGNGGAACAAAGCGAGCGGAGCTCTCTCTGGGACCGTCAGTTGGAGACGGTGCAGAGGCTGGAAGGCTCGCTGGGCAACATCCGCGCGGCCCTCGAGTACTCGTTCACTCATCCCGCCGAACGGCTCCTCGGTCTGCGGATGACCGCGGCCCTGTGGTTCTACTGGAATGCCTGTGGGCATTTACAGGACGGGTGTCACTGGCTGCGTCGAGCCCTCGTGGAGAATCCCGATCCGTCCGCTGACCGGGCGAAGGCGCTGTGGGTGCTGGGGTGGTTTGAGATGCTGCGGGGCAACAACGCTGCGGCCAGGGAGAACCTCGACGAGTGTCGATCGGTTGCCGACGAGATCGAAGATGAGACCGCCAGCATCTGCGCCATCCAGTTTCGCGGAACCGTCGAGCAGATCGACGGCGACTTCGCGCACGCGCTCGATCTGCTCGAAGCCGCCAGGAAGGGTCACGAGAGGTCGGGGCAGCCCAGCGCGCTCAGTATCCTGTGCGGAGCGCAGCTTGCGTTCGTGCACTGCCTCACCGGCGAGGTTGACAAGGCACTGCAGGCCTGTGATCTGGCGCTGGCTCAGGGGGCGCTGCACGCCGAGCGGTGGGCCACCTCATGGGTGCTGTGGGCACGTGGCCTGACCGAGCATCTCCGCGGCGACCTGGCGAGTTCCACGAGTCTGTTACGGGACTCGATCGACCTGAAGCGATCGCTCGGCGACTGGCTCGGCGTCACCATGTGCGTGGAGATCCTGGCCTGGAACGCCGTCGATACCGGTTGGTCCGCTCGGGCCGCTCGATTACTCGGCATCGGACGCATGCTGCACGGCTCGATGGGCGGGATGACCCCGTTGTTCGGCGCTTCGGCGCTGGTGGAGAAACGCGACGTCTGCGAGGCACGGGCCCGACTCGAGCTCGGCGACGAGATCTTCGACGCCGAGTACGCTGCCGGGCACCACCTGGAACTCCCCGCCGCGCTCCACTTCGCGCTGGAGGAACCCTCCGGTGAGCCCGAGCCCACGGAGCCCGAGCCCACGCGGCCCGCGCCGACGGCGGACCGGGAGGAGGTTCTCACCGCCCGGGAACTCCAGATCAGCCGGCTGATCGCCGCGGGGCTACGCAACAGCGATATCGCGGAATCCCTTACCATCTCCCGGCGCACGGTCGAGGGCCATGTCAACCGGATCCTGGCGAAGCTGAACTTCCGTTCACGCGCACAGGTGGCGGCGTGGATGACCCGTCGCCAGTTCGACCTCCAAAGAACCCGATAACTGGTCGACGACGCGGCCNCTCGGTCCACCGCGCTCGGCTTGCTTTCTCACTCATCCCTCGTCGCGCCGAGGTCGCGCCCTTCCCGGACGGCCCGGGTGCTGGGCCGTCCGGGCGTCGACGCGGGCGTCGCTACCTCCTGGTTCTCAGTGCTCGTGAGCGATCACACCACGGATGTTCTTGTGTGCCATGAGATCGTCATAGCCCTGGTTCACCTGGTCGAGGGTGTACACGTTGGTGATCAGTTCGTCCAGCTTCACATGACCGGTGCGGTACAGGGACAGGATCTTGGGAATGTCGTACATCGGATTGCAGCCGCCGTACAGGGAGCCCTGGATCCGCTTGCCCCACAGGGCCAGCTGCACTCCNGACAGGCTGATCGTGTCGGTCTCGTACTGACCCATCGACGTCACCACGATCGTGCCGCCCTTGGACGTGGCCGCGGCCGCGTCGGAGACCACCTGGGCCGTCAGCTCATCAACCGTGATGATGGTGCTGTCGGCCCCGACCCCTCTGGTGAGCTCGATGACCAGGTCCTGGGCTTCCGCTGCGGAACCGGCGGTGTGGGTGGCACCGAACTTCTTCGCGGCCTCCAGTTTGGCTGGTTCCGGGTCGACGGCGATCAGGTGCTGAGCTCCGGCGTAGGCAGCGCCCTGGACCGCATTCACGCCGATGCCGCCGATGCCGTAGATGACGACGGTGTCCCCGGGGCGAACGCCGGCGGAGTTCACGGCGGACCCCCATCCCGTCGGGACGCCACAGCCGACCAGGGCAGCCTTGTCCAACGGCAGATCGTCGTCGATCCTGACGACGGAGTTCTCGTGCACGGTGGCGTACTGGCTGAACGTGCCCAGGGTCATCATCGAACCGTAGTCACCGTTCTTTCCCTGGAACGGGAACCGGCCCCCGGGCAGAAAACCGTCGAGCCCGTTCGCACCCATGTCGCACAGCCGGGAGTTGCCGGTAACGCACCAGCGGCAACGACCACAGACGGGGAAGAACGAGGCCACGAAATGGTCCCCCGGCGCTAATCGGGAGACTTTCGACCCGACCTCGAGGATCTCGCCGGCCGCCTCGTGCCCAAAGACCATCGGCGGCCTGAACGGTAGGTGGCCCTTCACCATGTGCAGGTCGGAGTGGCACAGGCCCGAGTAGTCGTATCGTACCAGAACCTCGTTCGCGTCGGGCTTGACGACCTCAAGCTCTTCGATCTCGAAGGGCTTTCCGGCCTCGTAGAGAACCGCGGCTATCGTCTTCATCTGCTCTCCCTCGATTCGCTGAATGTGGTCTCGGCTGCTCGCGGCATCAGTCCTCCCAGCTGGGCGCCGGTGTCGAAAGCACGAGTCCGAAGGCATGGTTGGAAATGTTGGGCTCGAGGCTGATCTGGACGGACTTCACCTCGGTGTACTCATCGAGGGCGTGAGCGCCGAGCTCCCGCCCGAGACCGCTCTGCTTGTAGCCGCCGAACGGGTACTCCTCGTGGACCATGTGCCAGTCGTTGATCCACACCGAGCCGGCCTCCAGCCGGCGCGCGACCTCCAGCGCCTTGTTCGGGTCGGCACTCCAGACGCCGGCGGACAGGCCGTACTCGGTGTCGTTCGCCAGGGAGATCGCTTCGTCCACACTGTCGTACTTCAGGACGCACAGCACCGGCCCGAAGATCTCTTCGCGCGCGACCTTCATCTCGTTGGTGACACCTGTCAGGACTGTCGGTTCCACCCAGTAGCCCCGGTCGAAGCCAGCCGGCACTCCTCCGCCATGGGCGATGGTCGCGCCCTCCTGCTTCGCGGACTCNATGTAACCCAGCACCCGGTCGCGCTGCCGAGCGCTGATCAGAGGCCCGATGTTGGTGGCGGGGTCCAGCGGATCGCCTATCCTGATGGTCCTGAGGCGATCGATCANCCGGTCCACGAACTGGTCGTGAACCGCGGCAGGCAGCAGCAGGCGGGTTCCTGCCTCGCACGCCTGGCCGGCATGCATGAGGAACGCCCAGATCGAGCCGTCGACCGCCAGTCGCATATCGGCGTCTTCCAGCACGATGTTCGGGCCCTTGCCGCCGAGTTCGAGGGTGACCCGCTTCAGGTTGCTGGTGCTCGCGGCCTGGGAGACGAGCTTGCCGACCTCGGTGGAGCCGGTGAACGCGATCTTCCGGACGTCCGGGTGTTTCGCCAGATGCGCGCCGACTTCCTCGCCGTTCCCGGTGACGACGTTGAAGACCCCGTCGGGAAGACCGGCTGCCCGCAGTTCGCGCGCAAACTCCAGGGCTCCGATCGGCGTCTTCTCGTCGGTCTTCAGGACCACCGAGTTGCCGGCGGCGAGTGCTGGTACGACCTTCCAGACGGCCAGCGAGAGGGGAAAGTTCCAGGGCACGATCGCGACGCAGACGCCAAGAGGTTCACGGCGGATCAGTCCACCCATGAGAATCGGGCCGACGAGTGGTCCCGGGGTTTCGAACTCGTATCCACGCAGCAGCCTGGCGAAATAGCCCAGGTTGGAGATCGGCTGACCCGCGTTGAAGCCCATGGACAGCAGGTACGGGGATCCGCCCTCGCGGGTACCCAGCACGGCGAGTTCTTCGGCACGGGCCGTCAGGGCGGAGGCGACCGCATCGAAGATCTCGGCTCTCCGCGCCGGCGACACCCCGCGCCACACNCCCTCGTCAAAGGTGCGCTTGGCCGCGGCCACCGCCGCGTCCGCGTGTTCGATCCCGCCCTTCGCGGCGGTCGCGACGATCTCCTCGGTGGCCGGGTTGATGATCTCATAGTGTTCTTCTGTGTCGACCCACCGACCGTCGATGAACATCCGGTAGTGCGGAACCGAGGTAGTGGCGGAAAGGACTGCGGGAAGCTCCTGGACAACTGTCATGACAGATACCNCTGCTTGATGGTCGGCGGGCGGCCTGGTTCGCGCACCGCCGACTACTGCGTGACGGGGGTGAACTCCACATCGAGGCGCTCGGGCCCTCGGGTGAACATGCCCGCGTCGACGGGCTCCTTGCCGTCGGCGAAGCGGATGTCCGGCATGGCCTGAAGTAGCTGGTTGATGGCGGTCTCCGCCTCCCGTTTCGCGAGCAGCGAGCCGACACAGAAGTGACGACCAAGAGCGAACGCTATGTGGTCGGCTGAACCGACGAAGGCTTGGTTCATGTTGACGTCTTCGCGGAAGATGTCAAACTTGTCCGGGTCGTTGAAACGGCGCTCGTCGCGGTTGGCGGCGCCGTTGACGCACGCGACCACGCTTCCCTTCGGGATCACCGTGCCGGAGACGTCGATGTCCTCGGTTGCGGTGCGGAGAATGATCTGGACCGGAGGGTGATAGCGGAGCGTCTCCACCAGGGCCTGGGTGGCCAGGGCTGGGTTGGCCCGAACGGCCGCCAACTGCTCAGGGTGCTGAATCAGGTACTTGAGGGTACTGGCGATCGCCTTGTCGGTGGTCTCGCCGCCGGCGATGAGCAGCAGGCCGATGAGGGCCTTGATCTGCTCGTCGGAGAACTGCTCGCCCTCGATCTCGGCCTGCGTCAGGCGCGAGATCAGATCCGTGCCGGGATTCTTTCGCCGCTCGGCGATGATCGGCAGAATGTAGGCGGGATAATCCCGTTGCGTACGCATGCCCCACGCGTGGACTTCCGGGTCGTTGGTGAGATTGGCGAGAAAGGCCATCAGCGACGAGTACCAGTCGTGGAACTTGGGAAGGTCCTCGTGAGGCAGGTCGAGCATCTTCACGATCACATTGATCGGAAACCACTTCGTGAAGTTCTCGATCAGGTCGGTCCGGCCGGAGTGACGGAACTCGTCGATCATCTCCCTGGCCAGCTCGTCCACCTGGGGCAGCAGTTCCTGCAGATAGTTTCCGCGCAGGGCGGGAGTGACCAGGTGGCGGTTGACGGCATGTTCCCGACCGCTCATCTGAATCAGGGTCTTGCCGATCACCGGCTCCATCTGGAACGCGTAGTTCTCATTGGAGAACGCGACCGAGTCCTTGTAGATCCTGGCTACGTCGTTGTAGCGGGCGACGAAGTAGTAGCCGCTCGCCTCGTCATGTAAAACCGGGTAGTGGTCGCGCATGATCTTGTAGTACTTGTGCGGATCCTGCGCGAACTCCGCGGACAGAACATCGGGCTTCTCTGGGGGGTTCGTGGGCACAGTTTCTCCACTTTCATCTCGATGCCGGGATTCGCGGTGGCCTGTCGGCGAGTGATCGTCGCACCTGGCCGAGAGGTGTGTCACAGGTAAAAACACCTGATCCGACACCTGTCTTGGCTGGGCCGGTGCCTCCCGCCCCTGGCCGGCGACCCGACCCGCCGTCACGCGGTAGGAACTCCGGTGGTGCCCGACCAGAAGTGGCAGGGCGGCCTCGGCCGTTTGCATGTCGACATCCCCCGGACGAAGGTCGGACAGCCTTCGCTCGGGGGATGTCGATAACCTGTCCGCCCGGCATCCTCGGGAGGCGACGCGGTGGGGTGATCTCGCCCCGCGTCGGGAGACGCCCGGTGCCAGGCGAACGTGCTGCCGCGGAGCCGTAACCCGACTGCCGCCATGACCTTCGAGGCGTCCCGGCGTTCCGTGATCCGGTGCAGGACACGGCGCGTGACTGTGACGCCGGCCGGCCTGAGGAGGCTGCTGTGCCCTTTCGACGTTGGTCCATTGCCTGGGCGGTGGTGGGGATCCTGGTGGTGGTAGCGGCGGTGATCCTGCGGTTCGTCCTCGTTCCGATCGCCACCCGACTGCCTGGCGACACCGATCTGACCGTTCATTACCAGGGCACCGCGAACCTGCTCGACAGCAAGGCCTTACAGGCCGGAAAGGCGAGTTCCGCATTACGCTCGCACCTGCCCATCACGGTGGACCGCCGGGTGCAGGTGCTGTCCACCGCCGGGGACACCGCCGTGGTCAGCGACGCGCTCACCGTGCACGCCCCCGGTCAGGATCTACCCAGCAGCTACCGCTACGCCGTCGACAGGTCGACGCTGAAGGGTGTGACGCCACCCGCCGGGAGCAAGACCGAGCCCGCGACGGGCGCGTTGACCTCGGCCTTTCCGCTTCACCCCAAGAGTGACAGCTCGTACACCTACTATGACCCGGCCACCCGGACCATCGTCCCGATGACCTACGCCGGGCATGACACCCGCGGTGGCCGGTCCGTCAACGTCTACCGGATCTCGCCCTCGGGCGCGGTCCGCAATCCCGACCTGCTCGCCTCCCTGCCGCCGGCCCTGCCCAAGAGCCTCGTCGTCGGTCTGGCGCCCCTGCTGCCCGCCGGCGTCCGTGCGGCCCTGACCCCGGCGACGGTCGCCGCGCTGCCCGACCCGATCCCGCTGACCTACACCGGCAGGTCCGCCATCGTCGCCTACGTGGATCGCCAGACCGGCGTCGCGATCGACGAGACCATCTCCCAGCAGGTCATCGTCAACGTGACGGTCGGCGGCAGGACCGTGAGCCTGCTGCCCGTCGTCGCCCTCGACTTCCACATCNCCCCCGCCAGCATCGCCGATCTCGCCGACAAGGCGAAGTCCGCGGGACTCCTGCTGATCCTCGTCGGCCTCGTGGCGCCGCTCGTCCTGCTGGTGCTCGGCGTGGCGCTGATCGTGCTGGCCATGCTGCGTGAGCGACGTGTGCTGCGTGCACTCCTGGGTGTCCTGCTGCGCAGGCAGGGGCCGGGCGGCCCGGCGCGCGGCGGCGCGGGGTCGGCGGACGGCGTGCGACCGGCGGACGGCACCGGGTCGGCGGGCGGCGGTGAGCCGGTGGGCGGCGGTGAGCCGGTGGCCAACATCGGCGACGACGGTTCCGGTGACGCCCGGCGCCCCACGCCGCAGTCCGCACGATCTCTCGACTGATCCGCACAGCGGGCCCCCCGACGTCCCGGCGAAAGGAACTCATGGGAACGACGCAGATGGAGACGCTTAACGTTCGACGGCCGCGGACCGGGGTCGCCCTGGTGACCTTGGAACGCCCCGAACGGCTCAACGCGTTGAATCGGCCGATGCTTCGTGAGCTCCGGGAAGTCGCCGAGGAGCTGGCCACCGACGCGTCGGTGCGGGCCGTCGTCCTCACCGGAGCCGGTCGCGGCTTCTGTTCCGGGTATGACCTCGACGGCGCGGCCGAGTTCGCGACTCTCGGCCCGACGGGCGGGCTGGCGCTGCAGGACATGGCCAACCGGACGCTGCACGCCCTGCACACGCTGCCCCAGCCGCTGATCGCCGCCGTCGGCGGCCCGGCCATCGGCGGCGGCGTCAGCCTCGCCCTGGTCGCCGACATCCGCATCGCGGCCGTCGACGCGCTGTTCCAGGTCGCGTTCGTCCGGATCGGCATGTCGGGCGGCGATCTGGGTGCCTCCTGGCTGCTGCCGCGGATCGTCGGGCGAGGACTCGCCGCCGAGCTGATGTACACGGCGCGACCGGTCGGCGCCGAGGAGGCGGTGCGCATCGGCCTGGCCAACCGGGCCGTGCCCACCGCCTCGCTGCTCGACACCGCGCTCGACCTCGCGGGCCAGATCGCCGTCCACCCCCCGCTGGGTGTGCAGCTGTCCAAGCGTGCGTTGCAGGCCAGCACGGACTCGCCGTCACTGTGGTCGGCCCTGGAGACGGAGNCCCGCGGTCAGGCGCTGCTGATGGGGCATCCGGACACGGCGCAGGCGATCGCCGCCCTGCGGGAGAGCCTGGCCGCAGGCCGTGCGTCGAACGGCCGTGCGTCGCAGGACCGTGCGTCGCAGGACCGTGCGTCGCAGGACCGTGCGTCGCAGGGCTGAGTTCCGGGGGACATGAGCGAGGGGGCCGGATCGGCGTCGATCCGGCCCCCTGCCCTGCCCTGCCCGGCCGGGCAGGGCGAACCTGGCGGGTCAGCTCGCTCGCAGCTGGGACACGAGGTCGTAGCGCACCTCGTCGGCCAGGTCGTAGGGCAGATACAGGGTGAAGCGGTCGATCAGCCCGGTGAAACGGCGGCGGATCTCCCGGGCGACCGAGGCCGGTTCACCCACCGTGGCGAAGGTGTGGAGCANGGTGTCGTCGACGAGCGCGGTCATGGCGGCCCAGTCCTTGCGCCGGGACAGCAGGTGGAGCTCCGTGTGCAGATCACCCCAGCCGTGCAGTTCGAGGACGCCGCGGTAGGCGGGCGTCGCGCCGTAGAAGGCGATGCGCTCACGGACCGCCCGCACCGCCTTCTCGACGTCCTCGTCATCGGTCCCGGTTGCCACCAGGCCGGGGTAGGACAGCGTGAACCGTTCGCGGGTCTTTCCGTTCGCGTCGAGCACGGAGGCGAGCTGGGGGAGCGTGACCTCCCGCAGGTAGCGCTCGCTGGTGAAGGAGTGCACCAGCATGCCGTCGGCGACCTCGGCCGCGACCGACGTCATCTTCGGCCCGACCGCGGCGATCANCACTGGCGGTGGCCCGAACGGGTTGGGCCCAGGATTGAACATCGGCGTCATCAGGGTGTTCCGGTAGATCTCACCGTGGAAATCGAGTGGCTCGTCGTCGTGCCAGCTCCGCCAGATTGCGCGGAGGGCCAGCACGAACTCCCGCATCCGTTCGGCGGGTGCGGACCAGGGCATGTCGAAACGCCGTTCGATGTGCGGCCGGATCTGCGAACCGAGGCCCAGAGCGAAGCGGCCGGCGCTGAAGGTCTGCAGGTCGTTGGCGACGGTGGCGGTCGTCATCGGGTTGCGGGCGAACGCCACGGCGATGGCCGTCCCGATGTGCAGCCGGGGTGAACGGTCCGCGGCCAGCAGCAGGGGGAGGAACGGGTCCCGGTTGATCTCGGTGCTCCACACGCCGTCGTAGCCGATGTGATCGGCGTGCGCGACCTGCGCCGTGAGATCGGCGATGTCCGCGCCGCGGGTGCCGTCGGTGGATCCGCCGATATGGCCGTCGACCAGCACGTGCCGACTCCTTCTGATCGTGGCAGATGTGGTTCCCGACCTGTCGGGACGGGCCGGGGAACGGGCGAAGTAAATCAGGGGTAACCTTGCGAGGTCAACAGATCCGACTGTTCCCCGATGGGAGGCGGTAGGCCCGTGACCGGCGGAAGTACCTGGTGAGCGCGCGGGTCGGNCGGGCGCCGATCACGCGGACCCCACGGCCGCGCGACCGTCGAGCGCAGATCCTGGCGGCGGCCAGCGACCTGTTCTATCGCTTCGGTTATCACAACGTCGGCACCGAGGACATCGCCAAGGCGGTCGGCATCACTCCCGGTGCGCTCTACCGCCATGTCCGCAGCAAGGAGGAGCTCCTGGCCAGCGCGCTGTCGGACAGTTTCGAGCGGGCCACGATCGTCATCGATCGTCAGCTGCCCGGCGGCTTCGCCGCCGTGGTCGGGGACCTGGCCGAGACCGCCGCGCACCGGCGCGAGCTCGGGGTGCTGTGGACGCGGGAGACCCGGCATCTGCACGCCGAGTACCGCACGCCGATGCTGGAACGGTTCTTCGCGTTCCTGGGAAACCTGACCGCCGCGCTGCGGGAGGCCCGCGGCGAGCTGAGNCGCGACGACGCGCAGCTGTTGTCGTGGTGCCTGCTCGCCGTGCTCACCAGCGCCTCCTACCACCGGGTCGCCGCCTCCCCGGAGGTGACGACCACGCTGCTGCGCGACATGGCCCTGCGGGTGTGCGAGGCGCGGATCGATGGCTGCGGGGTTCACGAGGAGCCGGTCGCGGGCCGCGGGGAGACCGGACTGCCGCCCCGGGCGCGCCGGGAGGCGCTGCTGGCCGTCGCGGCCCGGTTGTTCGGGGACCGTGGCTACCAGTCGGTGACGATGGAGGAGGTCGGCGCGGAGGTCGGAATGACCGGCACCGGCGTCTACCGGCACTTCGCCACCAAGGGCGACCTGCTGAGCGCGATCGTCGCGCGCGCCACCGAGTCGTTGCAGCTGGGTCTGTCCCGGGCCCTGTCCGCGGCCACGACCCCGGCGGCCGGCCTGGACAACGTGGTGGCTGCCTACATCGACTTCGCGATGGCGCACACCGACCTCGTGAACGTCCTGCTCGCCGAGGTGATGAACGTGCCGCAGCCGTACCGCCACCGCATCCGGCGGGCCGAGCACGACTACGTCGCCGAGTGGGTCTGCCTGCTGGCGGCGACACATCCGGAGCTGGACCGCACCACGGTTCTCTTTCGGGTCCACGCGGTTCTCACCGTCATCAACGACGTCGCGCGCACCCCGCACCTGCGTGGGCAGCCGGGCCTGGTGGACAAGGTGCGGCTGGTCGCAGCCGCTGTCCTGCACGGCTGACGCCGGACCGCCCCGACCGGGGCGACGAAGTTCGCTCCGGTCTTGACGGAGTGAACTGGGTCACTTATGGTCCGACAAGTAAATCCCGTGACACACGCCGACGGTTCTGTCGGCCTTCGCGTCGGCGGCCCGGTGGGACGCCGTGGCGCCTGCGGTGGTCGCGGGCGGCAGCTCTCGGAGCGGGAGGGTGCACAGCCTTGATAGCGCCGGGCTCTTCGATCGTGTCGATGCAGGTGGAGGTTCGGGATCGACAACGGGAACTGGTCTCGGCGCTGCGCGCGGTGGCGGGGGCATCGGTGCCCGCCTGCGCCGATGGTCCGGCGGCGGCTCTGGTGGCCCGGCTCGATCGGCTCGCGGCCGAGTCCGCCGACGCCGAGCTGCGTGCCGCCCTCGGCGCGGGCCGCTTCGACCGGATCGGCGATCTGTTCGCCGAGCTCGGCGCGGTGCGGTCGGAGTTGTGCGCGTGGGCGGTGGAAGGGCCGTTCCAGGCGCTGACCCGGATCCGTGACCAGCTCGCTCTGCTGCGCCGGGAGACGAGCTCCGGGCGGATCACCCGGGCCGCCCCCGCCGCGCTGTGCGCGGCCGGCGGCTTCGACCGGGCGATGATCTCCAGCCTGCGTGGTTCGACCTGGCTGCCGGTCGCGCTGCACGTCGAGACGAAAGTCGACGGCCCCGCCAACGAGGCCCTGCGCCGTTTCCTCACGGACGCGGAAATACCGCTGGCGTCGTCGATGCCCGAGACCGAGCTGGTCCGCCGGCGGGCGCCCGCGTTGATCCGGCAGGCTCAGTCGGACGGTCGCGTCTTCCGGCCACTGATCGAGATCTCCGGGACGCGGGAGTACGTCGCCGCGCCGATCGTCGCGGGCGGCTGCGTCCTCGGTTTCCTGCATGCCGACACCTACGCCTCGGGTCGCCGCCTGACCGACGCCGACCGGGATCACCTCCAGACGTTCGCGGACGGTCTCGGACTCATCCTCGAACGAACGGTCCTGCTGGAACGCTCGAGGCTGCAGCACGATCGGATCGCGGACGCGCTCAGGGCCGTCCGCGCCACGAGCGAGGTGCTCGGTACCGCGCCGGTCCAACTGGCACGCACGATCACGCAGCGCCGCGCGGTGGTGGCCGGGCGGTCCTCGCCCTCGCCGTCAGCCATGATCGCCGCGGCACCCCCGCTCCCCGACGGTCTCACTCCGCGGGAGCGTGAGGTGCTCCGCCTCCTGGCCGCGGGCGCGACCAACGCCCAGATCGCCAACGCCCTCACAGTGTCCGAGACGACGGTGAAGTCCCACGTGAAGCACATCCTGCGCAAACTGCGCGCCTCGAACCGAGCCGAGGCGATCGCCCGCTATCTGTACCTCGCCCGCACCGCGGACCGAGCATTATGACGGTGCCGGCCGGCGAGCGCCGGCACAGCATGTTTCCGATACCCGCCGGCGACCGGGGCTGGCGGCGGCGCGAACGCGAACTCGGCGATCGGGTGGCCTTCCTGCACGGCGAGGTCCGTGACGCTCTCGGTATCGAACCGTCGCGCGGCACCGTCCTCACCTCCTCGGCGTCGTGGACCGAGGTTGTCTCGGACCTTGCCCAGCTCTGCGTCGACCGGCTGCGCGCGATGGCCGGGCACGCCGACGAGACCGGCCTGCGGACCTGCCTGCTCCTGCTGGACCTGCACGAACTCGCCTTCGACCTCGGCCGGCACGAACGAGACCGGCGCACGCGTCGACTGGCCGCCTGCTCCGAGGGACTTGCGCGCATGCGGGTGCTGCCGCACTCGACGGATCTGCTGGACCACGCGTGCGAGGAACTGGTCCGGCGCTGCGGATTCGGCCGGGCGGTGCTGTCCCGGGTCGACGACGGCGTCTGGCGGCCGTGGATGGCGTACTTCAGCAACGGCGACGAGTTCGAGTCGTGGTTCACGGGCTGGGTCGACCAGCCGATTCGGCTCGAGGGGCGCACCCCCGAGACGAGGCTGCTCACCGAGTGCCGGCCCGTCGCCGTCTACGACACGGCGAACGCCGTCGTACACCGGTCGATCATCGTGGACTCGGGTCGCTCGGACTCCTACGTCGTCGCCCCGTTGATGCACGGCACCTCGGTGGTGGGATTCCTCCACGCGGACCACCATCCGGCTTCGCGGCGCGTGGACGACTTCGACCGGGACGTCCTCTGGGCCTTCGCGGAGGGTTTCAGCCACCTGTACGAGCGGATCGTTCTGGCCGAGCGCCTTCGAACCCAGCGCGACCAGGCTCGGGAGATCCTGTCGTCGGCGGTCGAATCGGTGAGTGACTTCTGCGACGCGAGCATCGACTTCTCGCCGCACGCGGCCGTCGGAGCCATGCCGCGGACTCCCGTTGCGCCCCATCCGTTCGCCACCGGGCATCCTGGTGGGGAGCTCACCGCGCGCGAGTCGGAGGTCCTCGAGCTGATGGTGGCGGGAGCGACGAACGGTGCCATCGCCGAGACGCTGGTCATCTCCGAGGACACCGTGAAATCACATGTGAAACACATACTGCGCAAGCTCGGTGCGGCGAACCGGTCGCAGGCGATCGCGCGGTCGCTGGGAATCGCCGTGCACGGCGACGGTGTCTGAGGTCGCCGATATCTCTGGAGGTCGCCGGTCAGCGTGGCCGTCCCGGGGCGGCCGGGCGCTGCTCGCCGCCCCGGCCGCACCCGGCGTTGCTCACGGTGCGCCGAGCAGCCCCAGTTCGGCACGTCCGAGCAGGTCGTAGGCCTGGTCGGTGGTGAGCGGATGGAAGGGGCCGCCGCGGGCGTCACGGTAGAGGCGTTCGAGCACGTGTCCCCGCCGGAAGGAGGACCCGCCAACCAGCCGGAGGGCGGCGTCCGTCACCCTGATCGCGGTCTCCGTCGCGGTGACCTTGGTGACGTCGATGAACCCCGTGCGCGCGATCGGATCCCATTCGGCGTCGCGGCCCTCGATGAGGATCCGGCCGGTGGTTTCCAACGCCCGCGCCGCGGTCTCCACGTCCACCAGCATCCGGCCGAGTCCGTACTGGACGAAGCCGATCCCCTTCAGTGCGACGTCCTTGCCCTCCATCGTCGCGCCGAGGCTCTTCTTCTTCAGGATCTCCCGCGTCTCGGTGTAGGCCTTCTCCGCCAGGCCCAGGTACACGGCCGCGAAGCTCATCGACGCCCACTCGAACTCGCCGAACAGGCCGTTGCGGAAGTTCCCGCCGTAGGAGTCGGCGGGTGCCGGCACGTCGTCGAAGACGACCGTGTGGGTGCCGGTCGCCCGCATCCCCATGGTGTCCCAGGTCTCGACGATGCTGATCCCGGGGCTGTCCATCGGCAGCACGAAGACGGCCTCCCGGGCCGCGTGCTCGGTGAAGTCCTCGGGTAGCTGCCCGTTCTCGTCCGTGATCGTCGCATTGAAGGCGACGATGTCGGCTCCCAGGCAGAGGGTGGCCCATGTCTTCTTGCCGTGGATCCGCCAGCCGCCGTTCCCGTCGGGAATCGCCTTCGTGTCGGCGAGGCCGNTCAGACCGGCCCGGTCCTCACTGAACGGTCCGCAGATGATCTTTCGTTCCCGAACGACCTCGGTGAAGACGCGCTCCCTGGTGGCCTCGTCGAGCAGACCGCGGAAGATACCGATCATCGTCTGGTGCATGTTGAACGCCAGCGCGATCGCCGGGTCGCCCTTCGCGAGCTCCCTGGAGACGAGCGCGGTGGTGGCGATGTCGGCGCCGAGGCCGCCGTACTTCTTGGGCACCGCGATCCCGGGCAGGCCGCTGTCCTTGTAGAGCGGCACGAGTTCGGTGGGAAAGCGGTTCTCCGCGTCGGCGGACGGACCGGCCACCGCGAACTCCTTCGCCAGCGCACGGGCCGCCTCGAGCACCTCGGCCCGTTCGGCNGGCGTTATCTCCACATCGTGTTTTCCCATGCCGCAGCTCACTCCTCGTTGTTGATGACCGCGTACTGGCGAACACCGCGTACTGGCGAACGTAGACCGGATATGCGCGTGTTGAAATCTCCCCTCGGGAGAGCTTCTGCCCTTCGATGGGGTGACACGTCGCCGGGGTTCGGCGGCCCGCCGGACGCCGGCCCCACACTGTCCCTGTCCCGTTCTGCGGGGCCCTTGCCCAGTTCCGCGCGGTCCTTGTCCCGCTCCGGCGATCGCCGGAGCGCGCCCCGGCCGTTCGGGGCTCACCCGAAGGGGCAAGGTGTTTAACCCCGGGGGATGACGCGTCCGGTCTCGTCCGGCCCTACCGTTGGGCCATCCCCGCCGGCCGTCCGCCGGCCATCGGCGGTCTTTTCCCATCGGCNCAAAGGAGCGTGGCAGATGTCGTCCTACCGGTTCGCCGTGTTATGGCTGAAGGCGTTTCGTGAAAGCGCGGAGAAGGTCTGCGCCCTGTACGCCGACGACTTCCTCTTCGAGGATCTGATCCTGGACCAGTCGATCACCGACAAGGAGGATCTGCACCGAGTCTTCGCGCCGTACGCGAACAAGGATCTGAACAACGGCATCGGGATCAACCTGTTCCGGATCGACGAGTACATCGGTGATGCCNGCAGCGGGATCATCCGCTGGACCTGGGAGCCCGCGGGCTCGGCCGCCTTCCTCGGCGTCCCCACGGGCGGGAAGACGTTCAGCACGTCCGGTCAGACCTTCCACATCTACGACGCCGACGGCCGCATCAAGCGTGAGTCGACCTACTGGGACGCCGTCTCACCGCTGCACACGCTGGGCCTGCCGGTGTCGATCCACGGTGGCGTCGCCGCCCCGGTCCCCGCGTCCGCCCCGGTCCCCGCGTCCGCCCCGGTCCCCGCGTCCGCCGCGGTCTGAGGCCCCCGAGACCCGAAGCGAAGGGAACACGTCGATGAGCAAGGCCACCGACCACGCGCAGCGCTGGGCGCAGGTACTCACCACGGACACCGATGCCGCCGTGGCCCTGTACGCGGACGAGGTGCTGTACGACGACCGCCGATCGGTCGACCACGTCTATGACACGGCCACCGACAAGGCCGAGCTGCGGGAACGCCTCGCCCCGTATGCGAACGGCGACGCCGGCAACGGCGTCGGGATCCATCGCTTCGAGGTCCTTGAGGCCATCGAGACCACCGGGGGCAACGGGGCGCCCGCCGTCACGATCCTCTGGCGTTGGACCGGTGAACACCTCGCGGGCTTTCGGGGAGTGCCGACCGGCGGCCGGACGCTGTCCACCCGCGGCCAGACCTGGCACCAGTTCGATGCCGACGGCCGGATCGACCGTGAGCTGACCAACTGGAACGACACCCCGGTACTCCAGGAGCTCGGCCTGCCGGTGCTCACCCCGCACTACTGGGACGCCGACTTCGACCCCGCCTCGCTTCTGGGGTGAAGCACCGGTCGGTGGACGGCAGTTCGATCTGGAGGTCAAGCAGTCATGTGGGGCACCCTGCCAGAGGTGTTCGATCGGGTGTGTCTGTACTACGCGGACTCGACGGCGATCATCGACGATGATCGTCGGCTCACCTACCGGCAGATGCAGAGCTGGGCCAACCGAGTGGCGAACGGACTCGGGGCGCTGGGGGTGGAGAAGGGCGACCGGGTAGGCCTGCTGCTGCCCAACAACCTGGAGTTCATACCGACCCAGCACGGCATCTGGAAGGCCGGGGCGGTGCTGGTGCAGATGCCGACGCGGTCCGCGGTCGGTGGCCATCGCACCATCCTGGGGCAGGCCGGCGCCACCACCCTCATCTATCACGCCCAGTTCGACGCGGTCGTCGCCGAGCTGCTCAACGGTCTGCCCGCCGTCAAGCGGGTCATCCGTCTGGCCGGCGGCCACGGGGCCGCTGCCGCCGCCGCTGTCAGTGCCGCCGCTGTCAGTGCCGCCGCGGGGCCGACGACGGTCCTCGACGCCCTGGACGTTCTCGACTACCGGACGTTCTTCGACTCGCAACCGGATTCGCCGCCGTCGGTGTCCCTGGCCGAGGACGACGACGCGTACGTGCTGTTCACCTCCGGGAGCACGGGCGAGCCGAAAGGGGTGGTCAATTCCCACTTCACCTGGGCGCACTACAGCATCACGGCGGGACTCGAGATCGCCGACATCCGGCCGGGTGAGATCTTCGCGCACGGGGCTCCCCTCACCCACTTCACGCAGATCTTCGTGATGCCGACGTTCCTGCGTGGCGGGGTGAACGTGATGCTGCCGGGCCTCGACGTCGACGTTCTCCTCAGGACGATCGAGAAGGAGCGGGTGACCGCCACGGCCGTGGTCCCCACGATCGTCTACCTCCTGCTCGACCATCCCGGCCGGACGTCGTTCGACCTCTCCTCGCTGAACACGATGGTCTATGCGGGCTCCCCGATCGCCCCGGAACGCCTCCGTGAGGCANTCGACGCCTTTGGTCCGATCTTCGTCCAGACCTACGCCGGGACCGAGCCGGGCTACGTGTCGTGTCTGCGCAAGGAGGACCACCGGGTGGACACCGAGCAGGGTGTCCGACGGCTGGCGTCGGCCGGGCGACCGATCCCGTACGTGAAGGTCACCATCCAGGACGAGAGGGACCGGCCGCTCCTGGTCGGCGAACCGGGAGAGATCTGCTCGCGGCAGCTCGGGCAGATGCTGACCTACGTCGACCCCACCCGCAACGCCGAGGCGTTACGGGACGGCTGGGTGCACACCGGCGACATCGGTTTCCTGGACTCCGACGGTTTCCTCTACATCGTCGATCGCAAGAAGGACATNGTGGTCAGCGGCGGATTCAACGTCTTCCCACGTCAGGTCGAGGACGTGCTGTTGACCCACCCGGCGGTGGCCCAGGCCGCGGTGGTCGGCGTACCGCATGAGAAATGGGGCGAGGCCGTGCTCGCGGTCGTGGTCGCCAAGCCGTCCGAGACGGTGCGGGAAGGCGATCTGATCGCGTACGTCAAACGCGAGCTGGGAAGCGTGCCGGCGCCGAAGTCGATCGTGTTCTGCGACAGCCTCCCGGTGAACCCCGCGGGCAAGGTCGACAAGAAGGCGATTCGCGCGCCGTACTGGGCCGGACGCAGCCGGGAGATCGGATGACTGCGCAGCGCGCCGCCGACCGGGCCGACCGGGCCGACCGGACCGACCGGGCCGGACCGGGGCCGCGGCCCGAGCCGCCGGCGACGCTCGTCGACGCGGCCACCTTCCGCGAGGTCCTGTCGCATTTCGCCACCGGTGTCGTCATCGTGACGGCGCTGGCCGGGGACCGACCGGTGGGCCTGACCTGCCAGTCGTTCACCGCCCTGTCCCTCGATCCGCCGATGATCCTGTTCTGTCCCGCTCGGACGTCCACGTCCTGGCCGGTGCTGGCGGGCTGCGGGCGGTTGTGCGTCAACATCCTCAGCGCCGACCAGCACGAGATCAGCAATGGCTTCGCGCGCAGCGGCGCGGACAAGTTCGCCGGCGTCGCGTGGACGCCGCTGTCGAACGGCGCACCCGCGCTGGAGCGCGCCGCCGCGCACATCGGCGTGCGCATCGCCGAGGTCTACGACGGCGGCGACCATCACATCGTTACCTGCCACGTGGAATCCCTGCGAGCCGGCGAGGGCGGCGCTCCGCTGCTGTACTACCGCAGCGAGTACCGCCACCTCCGGCATCAGGACTGACATCCCACCGCCTTTCGAGAAGGAGGAGAACGTGTCCGCACCGCATTACCCGTTATTCATCGGCGGGGAATGGCTCGATTCCACCGAGCGGTACGAGATCAGAAGCCCCGCGACGGACGAACTCGTGGCGACCGTCGCGAAGGGCGGGGCCGAGCACGTCGACCGTGCGGTCGACGCGGCCAGGGCCGCGCACGAGGCGGGCGTGTGGCGGCACACCGCGCCGCAGGAGCGCTCGGCGTTGCTGCACGCGGTCGCCGGTCGTCTCGAGCAGCGCCTGCCCGAGCTTGCGGCCCTGCAGAGCCGGGAGAACGGCGCGACGATCCGCGTCACCGGTGCCCTGCATCTCGGCCTGTCGATCGGTCAGCTCCATTACCTCGCCGATCTCGCGAAGTCCTACGAGTTCGAGAAGGNCGGACCCGAGATCGGTCCGATTCCGGCCGCGGGAGTACTGCGCCGGGAGCCGCTGGGCGTGGTGGCCGCGATCGTGCCCTGGAACATCCCCCTTCTCGTGATCATCTGGAAGGTCGCCCCGGCGCTCGCCGCCGGGAACACCGTCGTGCTCAAGCCCGACGAGCACGCGCCGCTGCTGGCCCTCGAACTCGCCAGGGAGTTCGAGGCGGCCGGTCTGCCTCCGGGGGTGCTCAACGTCGTCACGGGTGACGGCGATCCGGTCGGCGCCCACCTCAGCGGCCATCCCGACGTCCGCAAGGTGGCCTTCACCGGCTCGACCGAGGTCGGCAAGGCGATCCTGGGCGCGTCCGCCGACACGGTGAAGCGGGTGACGCTGGAGCTGGGTGGCAAGGGGCCGAACATCATCCTCGAGGACGCGGACCTGCCGCTGGCCGTCGACGGGGCGCTGTTCGCGGCCCTGGCCAACAACGGGCAGGCCTGCGAGGCGGGCACCAGGCTGCTCGTTCCGGGCGTGCTGAAGGACGAGGTCGTCTCCCGGCTGGTGGAGCGGGCGAAGACCCTCAAGCTCGGTGATCCGCTGGATCCGGCGACCGACGTCGGCCCGGTGATCAGCGCCGGACAGCGGGACCGGATCCTGGGCTACCTGGAGTCGGCCCGCGCCGACGGCGCCACCATCGCCCTGGGCGGTGGCGCCCCACAGGGGCCGGGGTTCGAGACGGGGAACTGGGTCGAACCCACCGTCGTCACCGATGTCACGAACGATGCCCGGNTCGCCCGCGAAGAGGTCTTCGGCCCGGTTCTCACCGTGCTGACGTACGACTCCGTCGACGAGGCGGTCGCCATCGCCAACGACACCGACTACGGACTTTCGGCCGGCGTGTGGGGCCGGGATGAGCAACGCGCTCTGGCCNTGGCCCGCCGGCTCGACGCCGGCATGGTGTACGTCAACGACTGGCACGTCATCCACCCGGCCTACCCGTTCGGCGGATTCAAGCAGAGCGGACTGGGACGCGAGGGCGGCCCCGACGCGCTCGACGCCTACACCGAGCAGAAGTTCATCTCGCTCGCCCGCTCCGGCGGGCTGGCGGACCGGGCGGCCTTCGCCCTGGTGCTGGGAACGCCGCCGACCCGCTGACCCTCGGCAGACCTGCTGGCCCTCGGCAGACCTGCTGACCCTCGGTAGACCTGCTGACCCTCGGCAGACCTGCTGACCCTCGACAGACAGGGACGGATCAACGATGGAGCACGTCAGCACCGCCGGCGTCGTCGATCCGACGACCGTTCCGGTCGTGCGCAACCAGATCCGGTCGTTCCTCGACCTGCGACACGTCCGGGCCGGCGGCAGCCGCCCGCCCGGGTTCGACCGGTTCCAGGCCACCAGGCTCGGTGTTCTCGGGGCCGGGATGATGGGCGCGGGCATCGCCTACGTGGCCGCGCAGGCCGGCATCGAGGTGGTGCTCAAGGACATCAGCCTCGCCGCGGCGCGGCGGGGCAAGGCCCACGCCGAGCGGCTGGAGGCGAAGGCGCTGGCCCGGGGCCGCACCTCGCCGGGGGCGTCGGCGGCGTTGCTCGACCGGATCCACCCGACCGCCGACCCCGCCGACTTCGCCGGGGTGGACGTCGTCGTCGAGGCCGTCTTCGAAAGCGTCGAGCTGAAGCACAAGGTCTTCGGGGAGATCGAGGAGATCGTCGACCCGGCCGCGGTGCTCGGTTCGAACACCTCGACGCTGCCCATCGCCNTGCTGGCCGAGGGGGTCCGGCGGTCCGAGGACTTCCTCGGCCTCCACTTCTTCTCTCCGGTCGACCGGATGCCACTCGTCGAGATCATCCGGGGCCGGAGCACGTCGGACGCCACGCTCGCGAAGGCGTTCGACGTCGTCCGGCAGCTCGGCAAGACGCCGATCGTCGTGAACGACGGCCGCGGGTTCTTCACGAGCCGCGTCATCATCGCCTTCCTCAACGAGGCGATCGCGGCGGTCGGGGACGGCATCGACCCGGCCGCTGTCGAGGCGGCGGCGTTGCGGGCCGGCTACCCGGCCGGACCGCTCGCGCTTCTCGACGAGCTGACGCTGACCCTGCCGCGAAAGATCCGGCAGGAGGCGCAGGCGGCGGCGGAGGCCGTCGGTGATGTCTGGCGGGGCCATCCCGCGGACGCGGTCGTCGACCGGATGATCGACGAGTTCGGCCGGCCGGGGCGGTCCGGCGGCGCCGGCTTCTACGAGTACGACGACACCGGCCGGCGCGGCGGCCTGTGGCCGGGCCTGCGGGCGGCGTTCGGCACGCCGGGCCGCGGCAGCTCGCCCGCCGACCCCGCCGACCCCGCCGACCCCGCCGACCTTGCCGACCGGCTGCTGTTCGCCGAGTCGATCGAGGCCGTTCACGCGATGGACGAGGGCGTCGTCGGGTCGGTGCCCGACGCGAACGTGGGCTCGTTGCTCGGCATCGGCTTCCCACCCTGGACGGGCGGGGTGTTCCAGTACATCAACCAGTACGCCGACGAGCACGGCAGGGGCCCGGCGGGCTTCGTGGCCCGGGCCCGCGAGCTGGCCGACCGCTACGGCGCCCGCTTCGCTCCGCCCGGCTCGCTGGTGAGCCGGGCGGTCACCGGCTCGCTGTATGCGTAGCGGCGCGGCCCGGATCCGGTTCGACAGACGATCAATCGCTGGGAGGCGTTGTGGACTTCGGTGAGCGTTGTGGACTTCGGTGAGGACGCGGAGCTCGCGGCTCTGCGGGAGACGGTCGCCGCGATCGCGAAGCCGTTCGGCGGTGCCTACTACACCGAGCGGTCGCACGCGCGCAGGCCGACCAGCGAGGTGTGGGCGGCGCTCGCGCAGGCCGGTTTCCTCGGGGTGAACCTCCCCGAGGCCTACGGCGGCGGTGGCGGCGGCATCGTGGAGCTCGCGGCGGTCTGCGAGGAGACCGCCGCGGCGGGCTGCCCGCTGCTGCTCCTGGTGGTCTCCGCCGCGATCTCCGGCGAGGTCATCTCCCGTTTCGGCAGCGCGGAGCAGAAGCTGCGGTGGCTGCCCGGCCTCNCCGACGGCAGCCACAAGGTGGTGTTCGCGATCACCGAGCCGGGCGCCGGGTCGAACACCCACCGGCTGGCGACGAAGGCGGTCCGCGACGGCGACGACTGGGTGCTGACCGGGCAGAAGTACTACATCTCCGGCTTCGACGAGGCCGCGGCCGTCCTCGTCGTCGCCCGGACCGGCGTGGACGAGGCCACCGGGCGGGCGCGGCTGTCGCTGTTCGTCGTGCCGACCGACACGCCGGGCCTGGTCGCCCACCCGCTGCCGGTCGCCGCACAGATGCCCGAACAGCAGTTCACGCTGTTCTTCGACGACGTCCGGGTGCCGGCGGACGCGCTGATCGGCGTCGAGGGCGACGGCTTCCGGCAGGTGTTCCACGGCCTGAACCCCGAACGGATCACCGGCGCCGCGATCTGCGTCGGCATCGCCCGGTACGCGCTGGGAAAGGCCGCCGACTACGCGCGTCACCGGCAGGTGTGGGACGTCCCGATCGGCGCCCATCAGGGCGTCTCCCACCCGCTGGCGAAGGCGAGGATCGAGACGTCGCTCGCCGCGCTGATGACGCAGAAGGCCGCGTGGTCGCATGACCACGGACTGCCCGCCGGGGAGCCGTCGAACATGGCGAAGTACGCCGCCGCGGAGGCCGCCCTCGCGGCGGTGGACCAGGCGATCCAGACCCACGGCGGCAACGGGATGGCCGTCGAGTACGGCCTGGTGCCGCTGTGGGGGATGGTGCGCACGCTGCGGATCGCCCCGGTCAACCGGGAGATGATCCTCAACTACGTCGCGCAGCACACCCTCGGCCTTCCCCGGTCCTATTGAGGAGCTCCGGCCCCAACGAGGAGTTCCGGCCCCAACGAGGAGTTCCGGCCCCAACGAGGAGCTCCGGCCCCAACGAGGAGTTCCGGCCCCACTGAGGAGACAGCGATGACGTATTCCGCCACGAGATGGGCGCCCGCGCCGGGCGGGCCGGCGGCGCGGGCGCGGGCGGCCGAGGGCACCGTCCTGCGGTCCCGCCTGGACACCGCCTCCGAGTTGTATTGCACGAACCGTGCCGCCCAGCTCGCGAACCTCGCGCAGCTCGAAGAGCAGCTCGAGATCGCGCGGGCCGGCGGCGGCGAGCACTACCGCGACCGTCACCGCCGACGCGGCCGGTTGCTGGTGCGCGAACGCGTCGAGCTGCTGCTCGACCGGGACTCGGCGTTCCTCGAACTGTCCCCGCTCGCGGCCTGGGGAACGGAGTTCGCTGTCGGCGCGAGCGTCGTCACCGGCATCGGGGTGGTGTCCGGGGTCGAGGTCGTCGTCATCGGGCACGACCCGACGGTCCGCGGCGGCACGATGAACCCGTACTCGCTGCGCAAGACGCTGCGTGCCCTCGACATCGCCAGGCGCAACCGGCTGCCGGTCGTGAACCTCGTCGAGTCCGGCGGTGCCGACCTGCCCAACCAGTCCGACCTGTTCGTCCAGGCCGGGAAGATCTTCCACGACCTGTCCGCCCTGTCGGCCGACGGCATCCCCACCATCGCCCTGGTCTTCGGCAACTCCACCGCGGGCGGGGCGTACGTGCCGGGCATGTGCGACCACGCGGTGCTGGTGGACCGGCAGGCNAAGGTGTTCCTCGGCGGGCCACCGCTGGTCAAGATGGCGACCGGCGAGGAGTCCGACGACGAGGATCTCGGCGGCGCGGCGATGNACGCGCGGGTCTCCGGAGTCGCGGACTACTTCGCGGTCGACGAGCCCGACGCGATCCGAATCGGCCGGCGGATCCTGTNCGAGATCAACTGGCGTAAGCGCGGACCCGGGCCGAGCCTGCCCGCCGACCCGCCCGTGTACGACGCCGACGAGCTGCTGGGGATCGCGCCGGCGGACATCCGGGTGCCGTTCGACCCGCGCGAGGTGCTCGCCCGGGTCGTCGACGGCTCGCGGTTCGGTGAGTACAAGCCCGACTACGGCACCAGCCTGGTCACCGGCTGGGCATCGATCCACGGCTTTCCGGTCGGGGTCCTCGCCAACGCCAACGGCGTGCTGTTCAGCGCGGAGGCGAAGAAGGGCGCCGAGTTCATCCAGCTCGCCAACCAGGTGGACACGCCGCTGATCTTCCTGCAGAACACCACGGGCTTCATGGTGGGTGCGGCCTACGAGCAGGGCGGCATCATCAAGGACGGCGCCAAGATGATCAACGCGGTGACGAACAGCGCCGTGCCGCACCTGACCGTCAACATGGCGGCGTCGTTCGGCGCGGGCAACTACGGCATGTCGGGGCGCGCCTACGACCCACGGCTGATGTTCGCCTGGGTGGGCGCCAAGCTCGCCGTCATGGGCGCCGCCCAGCTCGCCGGGGTGCTGTCGATCGTGGGCCGGGCCGCCGCCGAGGCCGCCGGCCGACCGTTCGACACCGCGGCCGACGACCAGCGCCGCGGGGAGATCGAACGCCAGATCGGCGAGGAGTCGCATGCCTTCTTCCTGAGCGGAAAGCTCTACGACGACGGCGTCCTCGACCCGCGCGACACCCGCACCGTGCTCGGCATCGCCCTGTCCGCCGCGCACTCGGGCCCGATCGAGGGACGCCGTGGCTACGGCGTCTTCCGGATGTGAGCCCCGTGCGCCCGGTGACAGCCCAGAGCCCGGTGACAGCCCAGAGCCGAGCGACCCCAGGGGGGCGAGTGATCACAAAACTGCTGGTCGCGAACCGGGGCGAGATCGCGGTCCGGATCATCCGGACCGCGCACGAGATGGACATCGCCACGGTCGCGGTCTTCTCCGACCCCGACGCGGGCGCCCCGTTCGTCGCCGCGGCCGACGAGGCCGTCCGGCTGCCCGGGGCGACGCCGGCCGAGACGTATCTGCGTGCCGATCTGGTGATCGACGCCGCGCTGCGGGTGGGGGCCGACGCCGTCCATCCCGGCTACGGCTTCCTGTCCGAGAACGCCGACTTCGCGCGGGCGTGCGCCCAGGCGGGGATCGTGTTCGTCGGACCGCCCCNGGAGGCCATCGAGGCCATGGGGTCGAAGACCCGGGCGAAGGAACTGATGGGCGCGGCCGGCGTGCCGGTCCTACCCGGTCTGATCGTCGACGACGAGCTNCTCGCCGAGCCAGACCGGCTGCTGAAGGCCGCGGCTGAGCTGGACTTCCCCGTGCTGGTCAAGGCCGTCTACGGCGGGGGTGGGCGCGGGATGCGCATCGTGCACGACCTCGGGGCGCTCGCGGACGCCGTGGCGGGTGCACGGCGCGAGGCGGCCTCGGCGTTCGGCGACGGCACGGTGTTCCTGGAGCACTACGTCTGGCGTCCCCGCCACGTCGAGGTGCAGGTCTTCGCCGACACTCACGGCGACGTCGTGCACCTGTTCGAACGGGAGTGCTCGATCCAGCGGCGCTACCAGAAGATCATCGAGGAGGCGCCGTCCGTCGCGGTCGACGAGCACCTGCGGGAACGCCTCGGCTCCGCCGCCGTCGCGGCCGCCGCGGCGATCGGCTACGTCGGCGCCGGGACCGTCGAGTTCGTGCTCGACCGCACCGGCCGGTTCTTCTTCCTCGAGGTGAACACCCGGCTGCAGGTCGAGCACCCGGTGACCGAGCAGGTGACCGGGCTCGACCTCGTCCGGGCGCAGCTGCTGGTGGCGCAGGGCGCGCCGCTGCCGGCCGAGCTGCGCCACGCCCGCATCACCGGCCATGCCGTCGAGGCCCGCCTGTACGCCGAGGACGTGCCCGCCGGGTTCCTCCCCGCGACCGGGACGATCCACCGTTTCGACGTGCCCACGTTCGACGGCGTTCGCGTCGACAGCGGAGTCGCGGACGGGTCGGTCGTCGGCGTCCACTACGACCCGATGCTCGCCAAGGTCATCGCGCACGGCGCGACGCGTGACGAGGCGATCCGTCGACTCGCCCGCGCGCTGGCCGGCACCCGCGTGCACGGGGTGACCACCAACCGGGAGCTGCTGGTCGCCGTTCTGCGCGACGAGGAGTTCCGCTCCGGCGACATCGACACCGGTTATCTCGACCGGCACGACGCGGTCGCGATGGGCTCGCCCGCGACGTCCGCCGACGTCCTCGCGACGCACCTGGTGGCGGCCGCGCTCACCGCCGCGGCCGAGCGCCGGGCGACCGGGATCCTCCCGACCGCGCCGCCCGGCTGGCGCAACGTCCCGACCTCCCCGCAGCGTGCCGTCTTCGCGCTGTCCGGCCCGGGATCGTCCGGGCTCGGTGCCTCCGGGCGCGAGGTGGAGGTGACGTACCGCTGGCGCGCGGACCGCGTCGACGTCACCGTCGACGGCCGGGACCGGGACGTGGTGGTGCACCGCCTCGACGGCGAACAGGCCGATCTGACCGTGGACGACGTTCGTTCGACGGTCCGGGTCCACCGCGTCGGGCCGGAGGTCTACCTGGACGGTCGCGGCGGGTCGACGGTGGCCCGGGAGACGCCCCGGTTCGTCGAGCCGGGCGCGAGCGCCGCGGCGGGATCGCTGACCGCTCCGATGCCGGGAACGGTGGTCCGGGTCGCCGTCGAGCGGGGTGCGGCCGTGACCGCCGGAGAGGTCGTGCTCGTTCTGGAGGCGATGAAGATGGAACACGCGGTGACCGCGCCGCACGACGGCGTCCTGCACGAGCTGGACGTGCGTCCCGGCCAGACCGTCGACGGCGGGCACGTCCTCGCCGTCATCACACCGGGGCCGGCGCGATGACCTCGCCCGCGGTCACCTACCGGCGGGACGACCGGGTCGCGTGGCTGACCATCGACCGGCCGGAGGCCCGCAACACGCTGTCCGCCGAGGTCCGCCGGGGCCTGTGGGACGGTTTCGCCAGGTTCAACGCGGACGGGGACGCGTCCGTTCTCGTGCTCACCGCCGTGGGCGATCGGGCCTTCTGCGCCGGGGGCGATCTGAAGGAGATGGCGACCCAGGCGCTTGGGGTGCCGCCACTGGACTACGTGCCCCAACCCGGCCGGAACATCGAGGTCGACAAGCCCGTCGTCGCCGCCGTCAACGGCGTCGCCTATGCCGGCGGATTCCTCCTGACGCAGTGCTGCGACCTGGTCGTCGCCGCCGAGCACGCCAGATTCGCGATCACCGAGGTCAAGGTCGGCCGCGGGGCGCCCTGGGCCGCGCCGCTGCCCTACCTGCTGCCGCCCCGGATCGCGATGCAGATGCTGCTCACCGGCGAGCCGATGGCCGCCCGGCGCGCCTACGAGCTCGGCCTCGTCAACGAGGTCGTCCCGGGAACCGACCTCGCCGGTCGGGCGCGGGAACTCGCCGCGACGATCGCGGCCAACGCGCCGCTGTCGGTGCGGGCCGCGAAGCGCACCGTCGGTCTGCTCGCCCAGCTTCCCCTGTCCGAGGCGTACCGCGAGGCGGAGCGGATCTGGGAGCCGGTGTACCTCAGCGCCGACGCCCAGGAGGGGCCGCGGGCGTTCAGCGAGAAGCGCCGACCGGTCTGGAGCGGGCGCTGATGGCCGCCGACCAGCACCCTGGCGCCGACCAGCACCCTGGCGCCGACCAGCACCCTGGCGTGGACGGACCGGACGCCCGTCCGGTCCGGCGTCCGGTCCGCATCGCGAACTGCTCGGGTTTCTACGGCGACCGGATCGACGCCGCGCGGCTCATGGTCGACGGCGGCCCGATCGACGTGCTCACCGGCGACTATCTCGCCGAGCTGACGATGCTGATCCTGTGGAAGGCCCGCCGACGGGATCCCGGTGCGGGCTACGCGCGGACGTTCCTCGTCCAGCTCGAACAGGTGCTCGGCACGTGCCTGGACCGGGGGATCCGCATCGTCGTCAACGCGGGCGGCCTCAACCCCGCGGGCCTGGCCGAACAGGTCACCAAGGTCGCCGCCGGGCTCGGCCTGTCGCCTCGGGTCGCCCATGTCACCGGAGACGACCTGACGGACCGGATCGGGCCGTTACGGGCGGCCGGCGAGTCCTTCACGCACCTGGACACCGGGCGCCCGTTCGCCGAGCTGGCCGCGAGCGGGGTCGAACCGGTGACCGCGAACGCCTACCTCGGCGGCTGGGGCATCGCCGCCGCGCTGGCGGCGGGAGCGGACGTCGTCGTCACTCCGCGGGTGACCGACGCGTCCCTCGTCGTCGGCCCGGCGGCCTGGTGGCACGGCTGGGCGCGCACCGACTGGGACCGGCTCGCCGGCGCGGTGGCGGCCGGCCACGTCATCGAGTGCGGGCCGCAGGCCTGCGGCGGGAACTACGCGTTCGGCTCGGAGGTCACCGATCGGCGGTATCCGGGGTTCCCGATCGCCGAGGTCGCCGCCGACGGCTCGAGCGTCATCACCAAGCACGCCGACACCGGCGGACTGGTGTCCGTCGGAACGGTCACCGCGCAACTGCTCTACGAGATCGCCGAGCCTGCCTACCCGAACCCTGACGTGGTCGCGCACTTCGACACGGTGGGCCTGACCCAGGAGGGGCCGCACCGGGTGCGGATCTCCGGCACCCGGGGAAGCCCGCCGCCGGGCACGTTGAAGGTCGCGATGAACTACCTGGGCGGCTACCGCAACACGATGACGCTGGTCCTGACCGGTCTCGACATCGAGGCGAAGGCCGCCTGGGCCCGCCGGGAGCTGTTCGACCTGCTCGGCGGCGAGAACGCGTTCGACGCCGTCGACGTGCGCCTGCTGCGGTTCGACCATCCCGACGCCGACGACAACGCCCTGGCGACGGCGCACCTGCGGATCACGGTGAAGGATCGTGATCCGAAGCGGGTGGGCCGAGCGTTTTCGGACGCGACGATGGCACTGGCCCTGGGCGGGTACGCCGGCTTCCACACGACGACCCCACCGACCGCCGAGAGCGCGTACGGCGTGTACTGGCCGACGCTCGTCGGGCGGGACGCGGTGGAGCATCGCGTCGTCCTCGACGATGGCCGCGGGATCGCCATCCCGCACAGCCCGCTGGCCCCGGCCACCGCGGCGCCTTCTGCGCGGACATCGCCGGCGACGCCGTCCCCGAGTGCTCCGCCGTCCCCGAGTGCTCCGCCGTCCCCGAACGCTCCGCCGGTCCCGAACGCTCCGCCGGTCCTGAGTGCTCCGGGTGGCACGGTACGGATCCCGCTGGGTCTGCTGGTGGGCGCCCGCTCCGGGGACAAGGGCGGCAACGCCAACGTCGGCGTCTGGGCCCGCGACGCCGCGACCTACGCCTGGCTCGCCGCCGAGCTGACCGTGCGGCGCTTCGCCGAGCTGGTGCCGGAAGCCCGGGGGCTGGACGTCCGCCGCTACGAGCTCGCGAACCTGCGGGCGGTGAACTTCGTCGTCGTCGGCCTGCTCGGCGAGGGGGTCGCCTCGGCGACCCGTCCCGACCCGCAGGCGAAGGGGCTTGCCNAGTACGTGCGTTCGCGCCATGTCGAGGTACCCGTCGAGCTCGTGGATCCCATCCATGTCCCGTCTCGCGCACGTGACGGGGCTCTGTTCGTCAAGCGGTCCTCCCGTAGGGAATCAGGTGGCTGACATCGTGAACGAGTTGCATCATTTTGTGGCCGGCAAGCTGCTGCCCGGAACATCCGGCCGGTTCGGCGACGTGTTCGATCCGAACACCGGCCGGGTCCAGGCCCGCGTCCCACTGGCGTCGCAGGCCGAGGTCGACGCCGTCATCACCGATGCAGCCGCGGCACAGCTCGAGTGGGCGCGGTGGAATCCGCAGCGCCGGGCGCGGGTGCTGATGCGTTTTGTGGAACTGGTCCGCGCCGAGCGCGAGAGCCTGGCCCGGCTGCTGTCGTCCGAACACGGTAAGACGATCGCCGACGCGGTCGGCGACATCGAGCGGGGGCTGGAGGTGGTCGAGTTCGCGATCGGCATTCCGCACCTGCTGAAGGGCGATTTCTCCGCGAGCGCGGGCACCGGGATCGACGTCTACTCGATGCGCCAACCGCTCGGCGTGGTCGCCGGGATCACCCCGTTCAACTTCCCGGCGATGATCCCGTTGTGGAAGGCCGCCCCGGCCATCGCCTGCGGCAATGCGTTCGTGCTCAAGCCGTCCGAGCGTGACCCGTCGGTGCCGCTGCGGCTGGCGGAGCTCTTTGTCGACGCCGGCCTGCCCCCGGGGGTGCTCAACGTGGTGAACGGCGACAAGGTGGCCGTGGACGCGCTGCTGACCGACCCGCGGATCCAGGCGATCGGGTTCGTCGGTTCGTCGGCGATCGCCGAGTACATCTACGCCACGGCGGCGGCGCACGGCAAGCGCGCGCAGTGCTTCGGTGGCGCGAAGAACCACATGATCGTGATGCCGGACGCCGACCTCGACCAGGTCGTCGACGCCCTCGTCGGAGCCGGTTACGGGTCTGCGGGGGAGCGGTGCATGGCCATCTCGGTGGCGGTCCCGGTCGGGGCGGCCACGGCGGACGCGCTCGTCGAACGGCTCGCCGCGCGGGTGCGCGCCCTGAAGGTCGGCGCCTCGGACGACGCAGGAGTCGACTTCGGCCCCCTGATCACCGCGGCCGCCGTCCAGCGGGTGCGCGACTATGTCCGCAGCGGCGTCGAGGAGGGCGCGGACCTGGTCGTCGACGGTCGCGAACACGTCGTTGCCGGCCATGAGGGCGGCTTCTTCCTCGGCGNCACGCTGTTCGACCATGTCACCCCGGACATGCGGATCTATCGGGAGGAGATCTTCGGCCCGGTGCTCACGGTGGTCCGTGCCCGGGACTACGCCGAGGCGTTGCGGCTGCCGAGCGAACACGAGTACGGCAACGGGGTCGCCATCTTCACCCGGGACGGTGACACCGCCCGCGATTTCACCAGCCGCGTCAACACCGGGATGGTCGGGGTGAACNTGCCGATCCCGGTCCCGATCGCCTATCACACCTTTGGCGGCTGGAAGCGGTCCGGTTTCGGGGATCTCAACCAGCACGGTCCCGATTCGATTCGTTTCTACACGCGAACCAAGACCGTCACCTCGCGCTGGCCCGGTGGGACCAAAGAGGGCGCCAGCTTCGTCATCCCGACGATGAACTGACGGCTCACCCGATGATTCTCACCGCCGAACAGCACGCGCTGCGCGACACCGCGGCCGCGTTCGCCGCCGAACATCTCGAACNGAACGCGCTGCGCTGGGACCAGACCAAGCACTTTCCCGTCGACGTGCTCCGCAAGGCCGCGCAGCTTGGCATGGGCGGGATCTGTGTCGCCGAGGACGTGGGCGGCAGCGGACTCGGTCGGCTCGACTCCGCGGTGATCTTCGAGGCGCTGGCGACGGGGTGCCCGTCGATCGCCGCCTATCTCTCCATCCACAACATGGTCACCGCGATGATCGACCGGTACGGCGACGCGGGGCAGCGAGCCCGTTTCGTCCCGGCACTGTGTTCCATGGAGCACCTGGCCAGCTACTGCCTGACCGAACCGGGAGCGGGCTCCGACGCCGCCGCCCTGTCGACGCGGGCCCGGCGCGAGGGCGACTCCTACATCCTCGACGGGGTCAAGCAGTTCATCTCCGGCGCCGGAGCTGCCGACATCTACGTGGTGCTCGCCCGCACGGGCGGTCCCGGTCCGAAAGGGATATCGGCGTTCGTCGTCGACCGGGCGAACCCAGGAATGTCCTTCGGCCCCAACGAGACGAAGATGGGCTGGAATGCCCAGCCGACCCNCCAGGTCATCCTCGACGGCGCGCGGGTCCCGGCCGGCGACCGGCTCGGTCCCGAGGGCGGCGGGTTCGCCGTCGCGATGTCCGCGCTGGACGGGGGGCGGCTGAACATCTCGGCGTGTTCGCTCGGCGGGGCGCAGGCCGCGTTGGGCAAGGCGGTGCGGCACCTGCTGGAGCGGGAGGCGTTCGGCGCGAAGCTCGCCGACGCCCAGGCGTTGCGCTTCCGGCTGGCGGACATGCGCACCGGCTTGGAGGCCGCGCGCACCCTGCTGTGGCGCGCCGCGGCCGCGCTGGACGCCGGTGAGCGTGACGCCACCCCGCTGTGCGCGATGGCGAAACGCTTCGCGACCGACACCGGATTCGAGGTCGCGAACCAGGCCCTGCAACTGCACGGCGGCTACGGCTATCTGAGCGAGTACGGCCTGGAGAAGATCGTCCGCGATCTGCGGGTCCACCAGATCCTGGAAGGAACGAACGAGATCATGCGGGTCATCGTGTCCCGTTCGATGCTGGCGGCGGCGCCATGACCGATGTGCTGGTCGCGGTTCAGGGTGGCCTGGGCCGGATAACGCTGAACCGGCCGCGCGCCATCAACGCGCTGACTCATGGCATGGTGCGGACCATCGCGGACGTGCTCGACCGCTGGGAGCATGACGAGCGGATCCGCGCTGTGTTGATCGAGGGCGCCGGGGACCGGGGACTGTGCGCCGGAGGCGACATTCGNGCGATCTACGATGATGCCCGTTCCGGGGGCACCGGTTCGCTGGACTTCTGGGCCGAGGAATACCGGCTCAACGCGCGTATCCACCGGTATCCGAAACCGTATGTGGCGTTCATGGACGGGCTGGTGATGGGCGGCGGGGTCGGAATTTCCGCGCATGGCGCGCTGCGCGTCGTGACGGAACGTTCCCGCATCGCCATGCCCGAGGTCGGTATCGGGTTCGTCCCGGACGTCGGCGGCACCTACCTGCTGTCCCGGGCGCCGGGTGAACTGGGCACCCACGCCGCGCTCACGACCACCCAGCTCACCGGCGCCGACGTGATCCACTGCGGGCTCGCCGACCATTTCGTGCCCAGCCACCGGCTCGACGCCCTGGCCGAGGCGCTGGGCCGCAGCGGGCGGGATGGCGACGGGCGGGATGGCGACGGGCGGGCTGGCGAGCATCCGGCGGATGTGGTGGCGGCGTTCGCCGAACCCGCCCCAGCGAGCGATCTTGCCGCCCAGGCGGGGTGGATCGACGCCTGCTACGGCGCGTCGACGGTCGAGGAGATCCTGGCTCGGCTCGGTGAGCAGGGGCAGGAGGCCAGGTCCGCGGCCAAGGAGATCGGGAGCAAGTCCCCGACCGCGCTCAAGGTGACCCTGCGCGCGCTGCGGCTCGCCGCCCGGCTGCCGACCCTCGAGGCGGCGCTCGACCAGGAGTTCCGGGTTTCCAGCGCCTGCCTGCATTCGCCCGACCTGGCGGAGGGCATCCGGGCGCAGATCATCGACAAGGACCGCAACCCGCACTGGACCCCGCAGCGGCTGGCGGACGTCGGCGACGACCTCGTCGCCGACTTCTTCGCGCCGCCTGCTGGACCCGAGCTCGGGCTTGGCCNCACCGAGGGGGGAACGCACCGGTGAACATTGGTGAGATCGACGAGGAGGCCACAGTCATGGAACTCGCCGATCGGCGAATCGCCTTTCTCGGCCTGGGCAACATGGGCCGGCCGATGGCGGTGAACCTCGTGCGGGCCGGTGCGTCGGTGACCGGGTTCGACCCGGTGCCGGCGGCGGTCGCGCGGGCCGAGAGCGCCTCCGTCGGCACCGCCGCGAGTGCGGCCGACGCCGCCCGGGGCGCCGACATCGTCATCACCATGCTGCCCAGCGGCCGCCACGTCCTGGACTGCTACCGGGACATCCTCCCCGCGGTCGGGCCGGGAACCCTGTTCATCGACTGCTCCACCATCGACGTCGCCGCCGCGCGGGNCGCCGCCGCCCTGGTGATCGAGGCGGACTGCCGCGCCATCGACGCGCCGGTCTCCGGCGGCGTGGTCGGCGCCGAAGCGGCGACCCTGACGTTCATGGTCGGGGGGGACCCGGCGTCCGTCGCCTCGGCCGAGCCGCTGCTGCGCGCGCTGGGTGCACGGGCGATCCACTGCGGAGCGTCCGGGGCCGGGCAGGCCNCCAAGATCTGCAACAACATGATTCTCGGCATCTCGATGATCGCGGTGAGCGAGGCGTTCGCGCTCGGCCAACGCCTCGGCCTCACCGACCAGGCCCTGTTCGACGTCGCGTCCACCGCGTCCGGGCAGTGCTGGGCCCTGACGACCAACTGTCCCGTCCCCGGGCCGGTGCCGACCAGCCCCGCCAACCGGGCCTACCGCGGCGGCTTCGCCTCCGGTCTGATGCTCAAGGATCTCCGGCTCGCCCGGTCGGCCGCCGATGCCGAAGGGGTGCGGACGGTGCTGGGGCGCACCGCCGCCGAGATCTACGCGGACTTCGTCCGCGTGGACGGTCCGGGCCGGGACTTCTCGGCCGTCATCACCGCCATCCGCGACGGCGCCGTGGGCGCCCGCCACGACGAGGAAACCGCGCATGAATGACGCGAACGGCACCGCTGGACCCGTCGACGTTGCCACCACCGGCGTGGCTGCTGCGACCACCGGGGTGGCTGCGACCACCGGCGTGGCTGTAACCACCGGCGTGGCTGTAACCACCGGCGTGCCCGAGAGCACCGGTTACGAGACCATCCTCGTCGATCGACCACGTCCCGGCGTCGCCCGGATCACTCTGAACCGGCCGAAGGCGCTGAACGCCCTCAACCTCCAGGTGATGGGGGAGGTCACCGCGGCCGCGGCGGAGCTGGACCGTGACCCGTCGGTCGGGGCGATCGTCCTCACCGGCTCGGCGAAGGCGTTCGCCGCCGGGGCGGACATCAAGGAGATGCAGCCGAAGAGCTTCAGCGACGTCTACGCGGCGGACTGGTTCGCGGGCTGGGACGCGCTGACTCGGGTGCGTACTCCGCTGATCGCCGCGGTCGCCGGGTACGCGCTGGGCGGCGGCTGCGAACTGGCGATGATGTGCGACGTGCTGCTCGCCGCGGACACCGCGAAGTTCGGCCAGCCGGAAATCACGCTCGGGGTGATTCCCGGCATGGGCGGCTCGCAGCGGCTGACCCGCGCGGTGGGCAAGGCGAAGGCGATGGACCTGTGTCTGACCGGCCGCACGATGGGCGCCGACGAGGCCGAGCGCGCCGGGCTCGTCTCGCGGATAGTTCCTGCCGCGGACCTGGTGGACGAGGCCCTGGGGGTGGCCGAGAAGATCGCCGGAATGTCGACGCCGGCGGCGGTGATGGTCACGGAGGCGGTCGACCGCGCCTTCGAGACGACGCTCACCGAGGGCGTTCTGTTCGAGCGCCGCCTGTTCCATTCCACCTTCGCGACCGCCGACCAGAAGGAGGGTATGGCCGCGTTCGTCGAGAAGCGACCACCGATCTTCCGTGACGTCTGACACATTCCCGTTTCCGATGGGCTTGGCTGTGTGCTGGCACACGCCCTCGCCACGGCATTCGACCATCCGGACCTGCCGCGGTCGATACGAACCCGGCTTCTCTATATCCTGAACTCGGTAGCCAATGAGTGTTGGTCTTCACCGGCGGTGGTCCTGGCGCCGTCGGCGGCAGCGGAGGNGGATGGAATGAGTGGTGGCCCGCGGTTTCCCCCCCACGCACCGGTTGCGCCGGCGCATCGGCACGGGCACGTGCGGCTCGCGCAGTACGAACTCGGCGGCCATCTCGTCTGGGCCGCAACCGATGATGCCGGTGTCGTCGCCCTCGCCGGCAGTCGGGACGAACTCGAACGCGTGCTCGCGGAGTGAACGTGTGGAAGCGGCGCACCACCGTACCGACGGCTGTCACGCGACTACGGAGGCGGACACCTCGCGATTGATGTCCGCGCCCCCTCGCTCGCGAACAGCCGGTGGGTAGAGCCCGGCCAGGATATCGGCCACGAATGCGCGCCAGCGACGGGGGCGACCGGCCCGGCGCCAGCCCGCCAGCCCGCCAGGCAGGCAGGCAGGCAGGCAGGTCAGCGTCTTGTTCCGGTCCCGCGGGGCGAGCAGCCCGGTCAGGTACTCCCGGAACCCCCGCCGCTGCGCCATGCCGGTCGACGCCGGTCCCGGCGACCCGGCGAAGCCGCCCCCGGGTCGCCGGAGCTTTTTCGGTCCAAGCGGATTCTGGTCTGTGACTACCCGGGCAGATGGCGGTTTTGGCGAAGATTCATCACTCTCGCCGGTCGATGGTGCGGTATGTCGTGAGCCTCGCCACGATCATGATTCGTAGAATGTCGGGCTATGGACCGAAGAGTGCTTCTGTCGCTCCTGAGCATCGGTGCGGCGCAGGCCCTCCTCGGATGCTCGGCCGATAGCGCGCCCCAGGGCGCTGCGACCCATGATCCCGGCACCGCGTCCACCACGCCCACGGCGCCCACCACGCCCACGGCGCCCACCACGTCCACGGCGTCCACCACGTCCACGGCGCCCGCCACGTCCACGGCGCCCACCGCGGCGGTCCCCGGAGCCGACGAAGGCCCCCTGCCGTTGTCCGCGCCGATTCCCTCTCCGCATCCGGGCCCTCCGGTCGTCGTCTCCCATGCGCCCGGCCGGACCCGGAGAATCGCCCTGACGATCGACGACGGCTATGACGCCACGACGGTCGCCGGTTACGTGGCGTTCGCCCAGCGCTCGAAGATCCCCATCACGTTCTCGCCGAACGGCGCCTACCGGGCGATCTGGGATCGTCACGCCGAGGCCCTGCGCCCGTTGGTCGAGACCGGCCAGCTGCAGATCGGCAATCACACCTGGACCCACAAGAACCTGCTGCACGAGACGGACGCCGCGATCCGCGCCGACATCGAGAAGAACGAACAGTGGATCCAGCAGACCTTCGGGATCACCAGCCGGCCCTGGTTCCGCCCGCCCTACGGCGCCCACAACCACCACGTCGACGGGCTCGCCGGCGAACTGGGGTACACCCGGATCCTGCTGTGGGACGGCAGCTTCGGCGACTCGACCCTGCTCACCCCACAACAGCTCATCGGGCTCGCCCAGCAGTACCTCCAGCCAGGAACGATCATGCTCGGTCACGCCAACCACCAGACCATCCTCGGCCTGTTCGACCAGATCGAGCAGTTGATCGAGCAGCGTCAGCTCGAGCCGGTCACCCTGGACACCATGTTCGGCACGTCCCGGGCCGTCGGCTGACCGCACACCGCACACCGCACACCGCCCCCGGCCGGCGGACTCCCGGCCGGCGAGCTCCGGCCGCCAGCCCCCGGCCCCGTCCTCGTCCTCATGCGGATGGAGCGTTGCCAGCCGTCATGCCGTGCCGGGTAGCCTGCGCTCATGCCCGAGTCGGTCTTCCCTGATTCCTCGCGCCGTCGCTTCCTCGCCGGGGCCGGCGCGGTGGTCGCGGCCACGGGGTTGGCGGCCTGCGCCGCCGACGGATCCACCCCCGCCGGGCCGTCGCCGTCGCCATCCGTCACGGCCGCCGGCGGCACGTCGGCCGCGACCGCGTCGGCCGCGACCGCGGCGGCTGCGGATCCCAGCGGCCCGGGGCTGGTCCCGGGGGGCAGCGCGGTGGCGGTGACGAACGGACCGCGGGATCGACCCCGGGTCGCCCTCACCTTCCACCTCGGCCCGCACCAGACCGGCCAGGACCTCTCCCTGGCCCATCAGCTCCTCGCCGACGCCACCCGACTCGCCGTGCCGATCACGGTGTTCGCCGTCGGACGATGGCTGGACGAGCACCAGGATCTCGTCCCGGCCATCCTGGGGGGCGGCAACGAACTGGCCAATCACACCTACACCCACCCGACACTGACCGCGCTCCCGGCCGACCAGGTCGCCGCCGAGATCACGGGCTGCCGGGACGTACTGGCTCGCCTCGCGCCGACCCAGGGCCGCTACTTCCGACCCTCCGGCACGAGCACCGCCACCCCGTTGATCCTCACCGAGGCCGGCGCCGCCGGGTACCGCACGGTCGTCGACTTCGACGTCGACCCGCTGGACTACACCTCCCCGGGAACCGACGCCGTCGTCGCACGGGTACGGGCCGGCACCCGACCGGGCTCCATCGTGAGCATGCATTTCGGCTACCCGGGCACCGTCGCCGCGTTTCCCCGTATCGTCGCGAACCTCCACACGGCCGGCCTTACCCCGGTGGCAGTCCACGACCTGCTCACCTGACGGGTCTCCCGCCGCCGTCCTCTGTTCCGGNGGGCCATCATGATCGTCTTTTTGGGGTCGTGCGCGTCAGGTCGGGGGTCGGACACCCGATACCGTGATCCGGATCAAACGGCCCCTCCGTGGACGTTTTACAGCAGAATCTGCTCTTGGCGGGACTGTCCGGGGAACGGGCGCAGACACAGCACCTGCCGAGGAGTCCATGCACGAGTGTCTCCTTGCCGGGTAGGGGTGGACGTTGGGATCGCTGGTCGTCATCGGGAAGTGGTTCATCCTGTCGTTGGCCGCGCTTGCGCTGCTGTCCTGGGCGGGCTGCGTGCTGCTGGCCCGGCGGGGCCGGCTGGTGACGGCGGCGATGGCGGGGTTGTCGGTGGTGCTGACGCTGGCGACGGTGGCGGATCTGGTCAACGCCCATTACAGCTACCTGCCCCGGGTCGACGACGTCATCGGCATTCGGTCGTGGCCGACGGCGTCGGTGCGCGAGGCCGCGACGCCGGCACCGCCGCGGCCGCACCCGAACGGGTCGGTCATCGATCTGCCGGTCACCGGGGTCCGTAGCGGTTTCGGTGTCCGGGAGGCGATGGTCTACCTGCCTCCGCAGTACTTCACCGAGCCGCAGGCCCGCTTCCCGGTGGTCTACCTGATGCACGGTTCGCCGGGCGCCCCGGTCGACTGGTACCGGGCGAACCGGGCGGCGGAGATCGGCGCGTTGCTCGCCGGTGAGGGTCGGCCCGCGATCTTCGTCGCCCCCCGGCTGAGCCACGGCTGGCTCGATGACAGCGAGTGCGTCGACCGGCCCAGTGAGCACATCGAGACCTATCTGGTCGACGACGTCATCCCCACGGTCGACGCCCGCCTGCGCGCGATCCCGGACCGGGCCGACCGGATCTTCGCCGGGATGTCCGCGGGCGGCTACTGTGCGCTGAACCTCGGGCTGCGCCACCGTGATCTCGTCGCGACGATCGTGGACATGTCCGGGATGGACAAGCCCACGCACGACGGAGGGATGGCCGGCCTGTTCGGGAACCGGCCCGATCTTGCGCTCGTCGCCGCGTCCAACACCCCGGCGCTCTACGCGCCGACCCTGCCGCCGTACCCGCCGATGCGGGTCTGGATGGACAGCGGGCGCAGTGATCGCGAGGCGCTGTCGGACACTCGGAACATGGCGGCGACGCTGTCGCGGCGCCCGGGTTTCGACGTCGTCCTGCGGCTGCGGCCGGGGAGTCACGACTTCAGCGTGTGGCGACCGGCCCTCCGCGACAGTCTGCAGTGGGCGGTACCACTGAGCGGTACCACCCCCGCCCTCGCGACGTCCACTGCCAGCGGCCCGCGGCCTTTCCCGCACGCGCTCGTTCGCCGGAATCATCCCCGCGCCGGCAGAACCACGTAGCGGGGCGGCCGGGNCAGACGGGCAGCNGTGCCGCGCCCCACCGCTGCCCACGCCTTGTTCTCGGCGTACATCGTCCAGGTGCTCGGCCTTTTCATGATCACACCCGTGCTCCTGGCGTGTGGTCGGCCCGTCGAACTGGTCCGGTCTGTCGCGTCGGATCGATTGCGCCGGATCGATTGCGCCGGATCGGGGGCCGACTCACCCGGGTGCGACTGCTACGCGGCGCGGTCAGCCCGATTGTCGGCGCTCTGCTGGTGCCGGTCGTCACCCCCCTCGTCGTGTTCACCGGGATCTCCGGAGCGAGCTTGCGAAGCGAGCCGATCTATCACGCTCTGCAGGTCGCACTGCTGGCGCTGGGTTTTCTCGTCGCGGTGCCGCTGATCGAAGGATCGGCACAGGTGACCGGGATCGCCGCGGCAGCCGCGCTTTTCATCGGTTTCCTGGCGCTGTTGCTGGACAGCCTTCCGGGCGGAGTGCTGACGTTTCGCACCCACCTCCTGGCGCCTGTCCGCTACCTTGCTCTGCATCGTTCCTGGGGGCCGTCGCCGCTGACCGATCAGCACACGGCTGGTGCGATCCTGTGGAGTGTCGGCGAGGTGGCGGACCTGCCTTTCGTCGCCGTGCTGATGGTGCGCTGGATGCGGGTGGACGAGCGGGAGGCCCGCGAGGCGGACCGGTTGCTGGACGAGGCCGAAGGGGGCGCGACGCGCATGCGGCCATGGTGGGAGACGGATCCCCGCCCGCCCCGGTGAGCGATCGGGCCGCACCTTTCCGTGTCGTCGCGACCCCCGGCCCGCCCCGCCGATCGTGGACGAGAGCTCGGCCCGACCCCTGGCGACCTCATGACCTGGCTGGCGGATGCGCGGGTCTGCTTCGTCCGCCGGGCGCCGACCGCTGTACAGGACGCCTGATGTGAGGACCATGTGAAGAACCCCGGACAGCCAGTTCTTGGGCGACGGATGAGGGTCGGAGGGAAATTCCGCGTATTGCACGGGATTTCTTACCCGGGGATTTTCTCGGGCGTTGACGATCGGCCATCCGGGCGGGCTAGCAATACGGAGCGCGCCGGTATGGTCCGGTGCGTTCGAGGAGGAATTCGTGTTCCGTTCTCCCACCCGACGGGCAGTCGGGATGGCGGCGTCCGGGCCGGCCCTGTCCGCACTGGCCCTGTCCGCACTGGCCCTGTCCGGAGTGGTGGCGGTCTCGGCCGCCACGCCCGCGGTGGCCGGGTCACCCGAGCACACCCGGTCCCCGGCCCGGCACGTCCTGCTGCTGTCCGTGGACGGACTTCACCAGGCGGATCTCAGTGCGTACGTCCGTACGCATCCGGGTTCGGCGCTGGCCGGGCTGGTCGGCGCCGGTGTCTCGTACACCCACGCGTCGACCCCGGTGCCGTCCGACTCGTTCCCCGGGCTGATCGCCCAGGTGACGGGCGGCAGTCCGGCGACCACGGGCATCTACTACGACGACACCTTCAACCACAGCCTGCTGCCCGCCGGCACGACGTCCTGCGCCGGGGTGAAGCCGGGCGCCGAGGTCGCGTTCACCGAGGCCGCCGACCGCGACCAGAGCTCCCTCGACGCGGGGCAGGGTCTCGCCGGGCTGCCCGGCAGCATCCTGTCCCTGACCGGGTCGCCCCAGTCGCTGCTTGACCCGAAGACGCTGCCGGTCGACCCGAAGACCTGCAAGCCGGTCTACCCGCACTCCTACCTCACGGCGAACACCGTCTTCGAGGTGGCACGCGCCCACGGGCTGGGCACCGCCTGGTCGGACAAGCACCCCGCCTACGAGATCCTCAACGGCCCGTCGGGCACCGGCGTCCAGGACCTGTTCACCCCTGAGATCAACAGCACCGCCCTCGGCTACCCCGGCGGCGACTGGACGAAGGACAACGCGGCCACCCAGCAGTACGACGCGTACAAGGTGACCGCGGTCCGCAACGAGATCGACGGATACGACCACGGCCGCACCCACCGGGTCCCGACCCCGGCNATCTTCGGACTGAACTTNCAGTCGGTCTCCACCGCGCAGAAGCTGCCCAGCTCGGACGGGCTGACCGGCGGCTACCTGCCGGGCGGCACCGAGCCGGGGCCGCTGCTGGCCCGCGCACTCGACTTCGTCGACCACCAGGTCGGCGCCCTGGTCGCCGAACTGAGGCAGACCGGTCAGGCGGACAGCACCGCGATCATCCTGTCGGCCAAGCACGGCCAGTCGCCGACGGACCCGAACGCGCTGACCCGCATCGACGACGGCGCCGTCAGCAAGGCGCTGAACGCGGCCTGGGCGACGGCGCACCCCGGCGCGGCCGACCTGGTCGCCTTCTCCACGGACGACGACATCCTGCAGCTGTGGCTGAGCGACCGGTCGCAGGCCGCCGCCGACTTCGCCCGGGCCTTCCTGCTCTCCCACGACGCCACCGGCAACACGATCAGCGGCGCCAGCCGCACGCTGCCCGCCTCCGGGCTCACCACGGCGTACGCCGGCGCCGGCGCCGCCCGCTTCTTCGGTGTCCCGGCGAGTGACGCCCGCCATCCCGATGTCGTCGGCATCGTCGCGCACGGCGTGGTCTACACCGGCGGCACGAGCAAGATCGCCGAGCACGGCGGCGCCGACCCGCAGGACCGCAACGTCCCGCTCGTCGTCTCCGGTGCCGGCGCCCACGCGGGTCGGATCGACCCGGCTCCGGTCGAGACCACCTCGATCGCCCCGACCATTCTCACGCTGCTCGGGCTCAACCCGAACGAGCTGAGCGCCGTCCGCACCGAGCACACCCGAACCCTGAACGTCGCGCCGGCCACCCACTAGTAGACCGTCGCTGTTTAGTTCTGGGGTGTGGCAGGCTGGTGTTGGCAGATCTTCCTCGTCCCCTCTGCCGGTCAGGACAAGTCATGCCGTCACAGAAGAAGCGGCCGGTCACCTTGACCGCGGCCGATCGTGAAGCGTTGGTTCGGGTCACCACCACGGGTGTGCATCCGGCCTCGATGATCAGGCGGGCGCAGGTGCTGCTCGCGTTGGACACCTCGACCGGCGAGGTTGATCCTGTCGAGGTGATCGCGGCACGGCTGGGTGTCTCGGGTGAGACGCTGC